>CABRZK010000087.1 GCA_902475415.1 uncultured Eubacterium sp. | reverse complement strand
TCATTGCATAATCGATATATGATTTCTGCATGATCTCCGAATATTCGGTTCGGATGATCTGCTCTGTATTTTCAGCCATATTTTTCTCCTACAATTATCATTTAGAATTCACCTGAGAATCCTGATACAGACCAGACCGATGCTTCTTTGTCTGATCTGTATTCTTTCTACTCTATTTTTCTACCAACTGTCACGTTCTTATGTGCAGTTTATTTTCTGTTTACTAAAAGCAGTTTCAAAACGCGATGTTATATGTCCAATTATCAAATGTATCTTTAAAACAGCATATCAGATGTCCAGTTCGGCATCATTTGCATGTTCATAGATAAAAGCTTTTCGTGGCGGTACATCGGTACCCATCAGCATTTCTGTAATGTCAGATGCCATACGACCATCTTCGATTTCTACTTTCTTCATCATACGTGTTTCCGGATTCAATGTGGTTTCCCAGAGCTGCTCTGCATCCATTTCTCCCAGACCTTTGTATCGCTGCAGTGTAAAATTACCGGTATGTGTCTTACGATAACGCTCCAGCGCCGCATCGTCATACAGATATTCTTCTTTTCCTTTTGACGGAATCACTTTATATAATGGCGGCATCGCAATGTATACATGTCCCTCAAAAATCAGTTCCGGCATAAAACGGTAGAATAAAGTCAGAAGCAGGGTGGAAATATGTGCTCCATCCACATCGGCATCTGCCATAATGACAATCTTGTCATAACGCAGTTTTGAAATATCGAAATCGTTTCCGTATCCTTCGGAAAAACCGCATCCGAAAGCGTTGATCATCGTCTTGATCTCCGCATTTGCCAGTACTTTGTCGATACTTGCTTTTTCTACATTCAGTATCTTTCCACGAATTGGAAGGATAGCCTGGAAATTACGGTCGCGGGCTGTCTTTGCCGAACCACCGGCAGAATCTCCCTCCACGATAAAAATCTCACATTTTGACGCATCTCTGCTCTCGCAGTTTGCCAGCTTTCCGTTGGAATCAAAGGAAAATTTCTGTTTCGTCAGAAGGTTTGTCTTTGCTTTTTCTTCTGTCTTACGGATTTTTGCTGCTTTTTCTGCACAGGACAATACGATTTTTAACGTTTCCAGATTTTTATCAAAGAACAGCTGAATCTCATCACCGGTTACTTTTGCCGTAATACGGGATGCGTCCTGATTGTCCAGTTTTGTCTTGGTCTGTCCCTCAAAACGCGGATCCGGATGTTTGATGGAAATGACCGCCGTCATACCGTTACGCACATCTGCTCCGGTGAAATTTGCATCCTTTTCCTTCAGAATTCCAAGTTGGCGGGCATATTGATTCATAACGGTTGTAAAAATCGTCTTGAAACCGGTAATATGCGTGCCACCCTCCGCATTGTAAATATTGTTGCAAAATCCCATGATATTCTCATGAAACTCGTTGGTATACTGAAAAGCCGCCTCTACGGTAATGCCTTCACTCTCGCCTTTGAAATAAACTACGTCATGAAGCACTTCCGCCTTTTTATTCAGGTCACGGACAAAACCGATGATTCCCTCTTCTTCATGATACACGATATGCTCCGGTTCTTCCCCGCGCAGATCTTCATATATAATCGTAAGTTTCGGATTTAAGTAAGCTGTCTCATGCAGACGACTTTTTACCTCATCCTCTTTAAACCGTGTCTTTTCAAAAATTTCCGGATCCGGAAGGAAATTGATTTTTGTTCCAGTTTTTTTAGTTTTTCCAATAATCGGAAGTAAACCATCTACCAGTGGTTCCACTGCCACACCACGCTCATATCTGTCATGGTGAATTGCTCCGTCTCTGCTGATCTGCACATCCAGATAGGTAGACAGTGCATTTACAACCGAAGATCCAACACCATGCAGACCACCGCTTGTCTTGTATACAGAATCATCAAACTTTCCACCTGCATGCAGCGTAGAAAAAACAAGACGTGCTGCCGGTACACCTTTTTCATGCATGCCAACCGGAATTCCACGTCCATTATCCTCCACCGTGCAGGAACCGTCTGCTTCCAGTGTGACCTTAATCTCACTGCAGGCTCCTGCCAGATGCTCATCTACTGCATTATCCACGATCTCGTAAATCAGATGATTCAAACCCTTACGGGATACACTTCCGATATACATACCCGGACGCTTACGAACTGCCTCCAGACCTTCCAGCACGGAAATACTTCCCGCGTCATATGTTACTTTATCTGCCATTCTTTCACCCTTTTCTATTTGTTTACGATTTTAAAATCTCATTCCTAAACTGAACAAAATGTTCAGTTTTTCATCTATTTTTCTGCATTTTTGTTCGGTTTTCAAGGATTTTTTTAGATTTTTAAAGATTTTCAAAACAAAAACTGAACATTTGTTCAGTTAAGTTCATTCATTTTACCATAAAAATGGGAATCCCGCAAGGCAGGATTCCCACTACACACAGGTGAAAACTACATTTTTCTACTCTTTCTGTTTACGCTGTTTTCTTATTTTCCAAAACCGGCGAAGCACCAAAACCACCACTACGCAGATAATCATGACCGGAATCAGAATCGGCAGGCCGCCCAGCAGTCCTACCATAAAATTCTGAAATCCCTGCCCCATCTGATACATATTATCATTGAATTTTGCTTTCACACGTTCTCCAAAGGTTGTTCCCGTTGTGGAACTTTCCCGATTCACCTCATACAGATCCAGATAGACGGTACTGTAAGTAACCTGATTGTCGTATACGCGAAGCTGAGACTCATAGCTTTCAATCTCATATCGCACATCTGTAATCTGAGACTGGATGGATAAAATATCTTTCATGGATGTTGCCTGTTCCATCATGGAAAACAGTGCATCCAGTTCCTCCCGCAATGCTTTGATATGGGTGTCCATGTCTGTATACTGCAACGTAACGTCCTCTGTCGTTTCACTGAAAGACCGCACATTAGAAGCATCTTTTAGTTCGCCTGTAAATGCATCCAGTTCTTCTGCCGGAACGCGAAGCACAAAATGTGCGTAACGCGTTGTATCTCCACCATAATTTCCGCTGATATCAGAACTTTCCACATAACCCCCGGCGCTTTCGGTCTTTGTACGCACATCCGCTACCATTTTATCAAATTCTGTTGTTTCTGCTGACATAGTAACCGTTTTGATCAGCTTCTGTTCTGTGTTGACACCTTCCACATGTTCATATTCTGTTCCGGTTGTACCAGTGTCCGCTTCGATGGTGTCCTGCGCACTTTCATCCATCGCTCCATTTGTGCCTGCCAATTCACCGGAAGAGCTATCTGCCGCACCGCCTGAACTCACGGTTTCTTTTGCAGTACTGTTTTCGGATGCCGTTTCCACATCGGCCTTTCCCTGACTTTCCATCCGAAAGCCACCCAGACTACTTCCACTGTTCTTTGCCGCACTGCTGTCTGCAACAGACTGTGTACTCTGTCCACATCCAACGGAAAACAGCATACTCGCTGCAATCAATATACAAAGTATCCATTTTCCAAAAACATAACATTTTCCCGCTTTTTTCTTTCCTTTCATGATTCTTCTCCTCCTGCAATCACTGCTGTTATCCGACATCAAATCCAATCCGAATTGGCTGTAGCTATTATCTGACATCAAATTCGATCTGAATTAGCTGCACATACTGGTCACCACCATCGATATTTCCAATAGAAATATTTTTCAGCAGGCGGTAGTGCCCTGCCCCAAGAGAACCATATACATTTGTCCAGTCTACGTACCAGTCAAACCAATTCTGTTTATCCCCTGACTTCACAAAATGTAAAATATCGTGACATGCGATTTCATACTGCTTTTGACACTCCATCCATGTATCTGTCGCCTCATCATAAACTTCTATGCCTTCGTAATCATCTCCAAAACTAATATCTTCATCACCGTTATTTGTCAGTCTCACTTCCAGAGATGTCGGCGTCACGGTCAGTACTTTCACATCCATCTCCTGCGCAAGACTTTCTCCTGATATCTGTGATTTATCCTCTGTACCCGCCGATTCCTGGCTGCTTTCGGATTCGTTCTCCTTCTGTTTAAAGCTGGCCGTTTCATCTTCCAAAGCTCCGGAAACATTTTGTTTTTCATCGTCAAGATTCCCCTGATCCGCCTTTGCAATTTCCAGATTTTCCTCTGCACTTGCCTTTTCCGTCTTTGCACCGGAACTGGTCATATCATTCTGCGACTGTCTCAGACTCCCCTGCAATCCGATCCAGCTTCCCCCTGCCACAACCACGCATACAATACAAGCCGCTGCCACACGTGTCCCTTTTCTTCTGCGTGCCTGCTTTTTCTGCTGTTCTTCTGCCGCCTTTCCCTGCTTTAACACGAACTGCATTCTTTCTATAAATGATTGTGAAAACGCATATGACTCTTTCGCTTTGTTTTTTTCCTCCATCTGCGCTGCTTCCTGCTCCATGCATTCCTTCAGTGCCCGCTTCAACGCAGCATCTGCTCCCTGCGTTTTTTTTCTTTTTTTCCAGATATCTCTCATTTTCCTGTTTGCTTTTTCCCGATTTTCTCTGTTCATTGTGCCCTCACTCCTCTCTCAGAAGATCTTGCAATTTTTTCCGCGCCCGGAAAATTCTTACATTTACAGTTTTTGGTGTCACACCCAGCAGATCCGCAATCTCACGATCAGACAGTTCATGTAAATATTTATATTCAAAGACAACACGATAAATATCGTCCAGCTGTCGAACCGCCTGTAAAATATGTTCATAATCTTCCTGTATCAGATATTGATCCAGCAGATCTCCACCAGACACTTCTGCCTCCTGTTCCTTTGTAAATTCTTCTTCCGAAATTCCCTGTCGTTTTCGCAGGAGATCTGTTGCCTTATTTTTTACAATGGTTGCAAGAAAATTTCTCGTTGCGCTGGATTCCACACTGCCAATCTTGTCCATATGGCGTGTGAGTGCCAGAAATGTCTCCTGTACTGCATCCTCCGCCAGATGCTCATCCTGTAGTCGTTCTCTGGCCAGATACCACAGAAAATGTCGATATGTATGATAAAGCTGAACAAATTTGGACCGGTCACCGTCACTGTCCAGCATGGTTAAAAACAAAAGCATAGCGTTTCCTCCCCGTTTTTTACAGATATCCGCAGTAAAAAGATTGTGGTTTATCTTTTCTATATATAATAACGAAAAAATGTGGTTCTTTACTACAGGATTTTATTATTTTATGAATAAAATTTTGACAAAAAATACCTCCTGTTTGTTTTCCTGACAATTCAATTACTCATCCATGAAAAACAAACAGGAGGTCTGTATATTTTACCATCCTTATAAATTTTGTATTTACGCTTATAATTCTGCGTTTCTGTCTTTCATTCCTCTATCGCTCCATTCAGGCATCATAAGCCATCTGGAACACTTCCAGAATATCGTCGTAAGCCAGTTCTTTGTAACCGATCAAAGTTCGTGTCTGACCTCTGGAGCATTTGAACGCGAGTGTCTCCAGATCTGTTTCTTTGACACCAAGCATCTGCAGATTCGTCGGCATTCCGATGGATGCATAAAATGCTTCCTGTTGATTGATTGCCGTCTCAATGGTTTTCTCCGGATGTTCAAAATCCACATCCACATTCCATACATTCTGTGCATACTGCAGCCAGCGATTGATATTCGCTTTGTATACATAACGTGCCCAACTGCACCAGAGTGCTGCCAGGCCGGCTCCGTGCGCCACCTGCGGATACATGCCCGATATCTCATGCTCCAACTGATGCACCACCAGCTGTGTCTTGCGTCCGCAGCCGGTCAGTCCGTTGTGCGCCAGAGAGGATGCCCACATCATGTTTGCACGTGCTTCATAATTCTCCGGATCCGCCAGACAATCTTTTCCTGCTTTCATCACATTTTTGATTACTGCCTCTGCAATGGCATCCGTCAGACAGGTATCCTCCCCCGGACAGAAATAGCGCTCTATCGTATGCATTGCTATATCTACAATACCACAAGCTGTCTGATACGGGCTAACTGTGTACGTCAGTTCCGGATTTTCAATGGCAAAATCCATACGGTTGCAGGTGCATCCGTAGCCGCGTTTCTCATTTGTCTCTGTATTTGTAATAACGCAGGAATTAGACATCTCCGAACCGGCTGCTGCCAGTGTCAGAATCGCACCCTTACGCAACGTTTTCTGCGGCACACATTTTCCAAGTGAAAAATCCCACACATCAATCTCCGGATTTGCCACACCATTTGCGATATCTTTCGACGAATCCAACACAGAACCGCCACCGACGGCCAGTACAAAATCAACGCCTTCCCGCTGGCAAAGGGCAATTCCTTCCCGTACCAGTGCCAGCTCCGGGTTGGCTGTCACACCGCCAAGTTCCACATAAGGAATATTCTCTGCCTCCAGTGCTTTTTCCACACGATCTAACAATCCACTTTTTCTGGCTGACTGTCCTCCAAAATGAACCAGCACTTTCTTTGGCGCATATCCGGCGATGATTTTGCCGACCTTTAATTCTTCGTTCCTTCCAAAATATACCTTGGTCGGTGTTTCGTATACAAAGTTTTCCATCGTATTCTACCTCCTTATAGGCACTACTTTATAACAATCCCAAAAAATGTTCAATCAATAAATATACTGCGCCTTTTCCATTTTACAAATAAAAACAGTACTGTATCTGTCAAAAATCCAACACAGGCGTTTTTCAAATAATATGTTTTTACTACATAAAAAGCTCCCTGCAATTCTGATTCAAAGAATTACGGGGAGCTTTTTGTTTTTTATGATATATCTCTTCTGTATCTTCAATTCTATACTTCCAGCTTCATATCTCCATCTTTGATCCATCCGGCTTTTCGCATTCCTTCTGAAAAAATCAGTGTTACCACTGCCGGAAGAATAAAGTGCATGATAATAATCTGGATCAGTGCCACTTTGGATGACATTCCAGTCTCCAGCATAGCACCGTAAGCTGCGATCTGTCCGACAAATCCTGCCGATCCCATACCGGAACCAATCGGAGTACTGACCATATGTAACACTGCCGAAGCAATCGGTCCCAGAATCGCACTGGAAATAATCGGCGGCAGCCAGATCAGCGGTCTGCGCAAAATATTTGGAACCTGCAGCATGGAAGTTCCAATTCCCTGTGCAATAAATCCACCGAATTTATTTTCACGGTAACTTGCCACTGCAAATCCAACCATCTGACAGCAGCATCCAATCGTTGCAGCACCAGCTGCAAGACCGGTCAGTCCCATAGACACACCAAGCGCTGCTGAACTGATCGGCAGTGTCAGAATCATTCCCATCAGCACGGAAACGGCAATTCCTCCCAGAATCGGGGATGCTTCCACATTAATATTTACCAGATTTCCCAGCCATTTCATAAAATTCGAAATCGGCGGTCCCACGATAAATCCTGCCGCTGCACCAGTACAGATAGAGACAAGCGGTGTCAGAATGATATCAATTTTCGTTCTTCCAGCTACCAGTCTGCCGCACTCAATCCCGATCAGTGCTGCCACAAAGGCTCCCAGCGGTTCTCCGGCTTTTCCCAGGACAAAACTTTCCATTCCAAGAGTCGGAAACGCACCGATCATACCGGCTACTGCCGCAGAAACAGTCACCAGAGGTCCCTGCTTGAATTTTGCAGCCACACCGACACCGATTCCCGCTCCGGTCACCGTCTTGGCCACATTGGAAATTGCGATCAGATACGTTCCGATCTCATTTCCAACCAGATTTCCAATCTGTCCGATGATTGTTCCGATGATCAAGGTAGAAAACAGTCCCAACGCCATTCCACTTAAACCATCAATAAAAATGTGATTTAATACTTTTTTCATAAAGCTTCTCTCCTTTATATCTGTTCCACAGATTTCCATTTTTCATATGCGTATATTTTACAAACAGTATGCTTTCTGCACCGGACAAGCATTCCTTTGTCTTGTCACCTGTCGTCACATTATACCACAGGATATTTTAAAAGAGAAGTGCTTCTTTTTGCTGATTATTTCTGTTTTTTACCATTTATTTTTGTTTCGGTTGACGCTTGAAGAAAAATGCAAGCACCATACATCCTGCAACGATCAGCATTGGAAGCCAGAACAGATTCATATAAATCGCCCGGATAGCCTCCACACTCTGTTGTGTGGCTTCAGCTTCATAGTGTCCCGCATGTAATACAGTTGAAAATACAACTCCTGCTATCGCTGTTCCCGCCTTCATCATACACATCATAAATGAGGTCATTACTCCCTGTGGACGCTTCCCGGTCAATACCTCTACTTCATCCACGGTATCTGCACAGATTGCATAGCAGGGACTGGTTGCCATACTTTTTCCAAGACCACTCAGCAGCAGAAATACACACAACAGGATCAGATTGCCCCGGCAGACAAACATACATAAGGTAAGCACTAAAAATGCACCAAATCCAAACAGCATACAGTTCCGGTTTCCAAGCCAGTTTAACATCTTATCCATAAAGATAGCTGCCAGCAGCTGCGTCAGAGTATAAATCGTAAGCAGAACCGTTGCCATATTCTCGTCCATCAACACATATTTTGCATAATAGATGATACTCTGATTTTGCAAAATCATCACCACCATGACACAGGCTCCGATGACACACAACAAAATCCAGGAACGGCTTTTTACTGCACATTGCAGAGATTCCTTCAAATTTATACGCCGATTTTCCGTTGTTCCAACACGTTCTTTACAGGAAATCGTGCAGTTTCCAAGAAAAATCAGACTGATGATTCCATAGATCAATGCCACCGGTGCAAAACTGTAACGTCCCTGAACACCACACAAAGCTACCAGAGGAAGGGTCAGAAAACTCACCAG
>CABRZK010000086.1 GCA_902475415.1 uncultured Eubacterium sp. | reverse complement strand
TGGTAACTTCCTCGATAGCCTCCAGCATCATCGCTTTCTCATCAATTCCGTTCATTCCCATATTGATATCCAGGATATTTGCTCCCATTTCTTCCTGGTCTTCTGCCATGTCACAGACGATATCCATGCTGCCCTGACGCAGAGATTCCTGCAGGGCTTTCTTACCGGTCGGATTGATGCGTTCTCCGATCACCAGAAACGGTCCGTTGATATCAATCTCCTGAATCTGACGTTCAGAAGCAAGTACACGCTTATGTTCCTTCATAACCGGTGCTGGTACGATATCTCTGGTTGTCTCTACCAGACGCGCAATATGCTCCGGAGTCGTTCCACAGCATCCGCCAAGGATGGCTGCTCCTGCTTCCATCAGCATCGGTCCGAAAGATGCAAACTCTTCCGGTCCCATATCATAAATGGTCTCTCCGTCTACCATCTGTGGCAGACCGGCGTTTGGTTTTGCCAGAATCGGAACATTCGCATATTTTTTCATCTGACGGATCATATCTGCCATCTTCTCCGGTCCTGTAGAACAGTTCACACCGACCACATCAGCACCAAGGCTCTGTAAAACGATCATGCATCCTTCCGGTGTATTTCCATACAATGTTCTGCCTTTCTCATCAAAAGTCATGGATACCATAACCGGAAGATCACAGGTTTCCTTAATAGCCAGAACAGCTGCCCTGGTCTCTGCAAGACTCATCATAGTCTCCACTACAAACAGATCCACCCCTGCTTCATACAAGATCTTTGCCTGCTCCTTATAAATATCGATCAGTTCTTCCAGTTCCAGATCTCCCATCGGCTCCAGGCTCTCACCGGTCATTGTCATATCACCACAGACAACCCCCTTGTCTCCGGCTGCTTCTTTGCTCAACTGAACCAGTTTTGTATTAATCTCCACAATTTTATCAGACAGTCCGTACTCTTCCAGTTTGATACGGTTTCCGGAAAATGTCGGTGCATATAAAATCTGGGTACCTGCCTCAATATAACGTTTCTGCAGATCAACGATTACATCCGGATGATCCAGGATCCACTGCTCCGGACACACACCGGTAGGCATTCCCGCTTTCTGCAGGTTGCTTCCGGTGGCGCCATCTAAAAATACAGGACCTTTTTCTAACAGTCCATAAAGTTCTTCTTTCGTCATTTCAACTCTCCTATAGTTCAACTCTCTCATTACTGCTTCCGCGCATCAATGATCCGACGAATCAGAGATACCCGGTTAAATGGTGTCATAAAATAAAATCCATCAGCCACATCTTCCAGCTTCTCCATGACAGACAGAGAAATGGATACAGCAACATCCTCCGCCTCTGCCCGACTCATGTCCGGCCGATACTGGGCTACGATTTCATCCGGTACATGAATGCCCGGCATTTCATTCTTAATAAACATTGCATTTCGATAGCTGACTAACGGCATAATACCACATAAAATCTTTGTGTTCAACTCCTGTTTCATTCTGGCCAGCTTTTCTACTTCTTCATCCGAATAAATCGGCTGTGTCATAAACCAGGAAAGTCCTGCATCTATTTTTTTCTGCATCCGCTCGATTACTTTGTCCACATTCGCCTGATTCTGATTCAGCGCACCACCGTAGGAAAAAGCATCCTGTAGGAAAATATCCTGATTCAGCTCCTTCACATACTCCATAAAACGAATGGAATTAAAGTCAAATACGCTTTTTGTGTTATCGCGTTCTCCGGAAGGTACCGGATCACCGGTAACGACCATAAGATTCCGGATTCCATTAATATGCGCTCCAAGTAATGTGGAATGCATACTGATACGATTTCGGTCACGGCATGCAATATGGGGCATCACCGGAATATCTACCGTCGCACTTACTTTCGCTGCCAGAAGGACAGAATCTGCTCTGGCTCTTGCAAGAGGAGAATCCGCAAGGGTAATGATATCTACGCCACTCTGTTTCAGCTGAAAAGCACCTTCTATCAGCTTCTGCGCATTCTGATCAAAGGGCGGATCCAGCTCTACGGCGATTACTTTCTCTCCACGCTGTAATTTTGCCATAAACGGATTATTACGTGTCTGGGATACTGCATCTTTTGTTCCTTTTTCAGCAGCCGGAAGTTTTTCCTGTGGCTTCTTTCCTTCCAGTTTTGCACATAATGCTCTGATGTGTTTCGGTGTGGTTCCGCAACATCCACCAAGGATATTGACCCCCAGATCTGCAATCTGTTCCATTTTTTCTGCAAAATAGCTGACACCGTCCGCATGTTCTGCCTGTCCACGCACAATCTGCTGATATCCACTGTTTGGCAATATCTGAATATATTTTTCCGGAGACAGATTCTGTGCTTTTACCAGCTTATACATATGCGAAGCGCCCAGCAGGCAGTTACATCCGTAACTGTCAATTTCTTCTGTCTGCGCCGCCTCTGAAAATAACCGGCTGATACTGATTCCTCTGGTGGTATAACCGGTTCTGTTTGCCGCAAAAGAAACCATAATGAACGCTTCCGGGCATTTTTCTTTGATATAGCGCGCTGCTTTCACTACCGCTTTTATATCTGAAAATGTTTCAAAATTAAAAATCTCTGCCCCGCATTCCAGAAAACAGTCAGCTAAAAACCGATATTCTTCTGTCTCATCAAACTCATTGTCATAAAATAACGTCTCTGCCACAGGTCCGATATCTGCAGCCACAAAGATTTCTTCCGGACGTTTTGCAGCAGCCTCACTGGCCAGTTTCCATCCGGTCTGAATGACCTTTTTCACATAGGCGTCCTGTTCCGGGCGTTCCCCGATTCCTCTGTTCAGAGCCATCGCATGATTTGCCGCAAAGGTATTGGTACGAATCAGTCTGGCTCCCTGCTCCAGATATTCTTCATGAATCCGGCTGATCAGTTCCGGCTCCAGCAGATTTGCCTCTTCCGCCATTCTTCTGTTTTCCGTCTTTTTCCTGTCATAATAGGTTCCCATGGCACCATCTGTAATCAATATATGTTCTTTTAAATACTCTCTTATCATCACTTTTCTCCGTTTTTATATTATAGCCTCCCGAAAACTTCCGCATAAAGTTTTCTGATCATATATCACTCACATCATACAAATCATATAACGCATTTTAGCAGGCACGAAAGAACGATATTTAATCGCTCTTCCGGCCTGCACCATTATAAATTTTTTTCTTCAGTCTTTTTTCCACTAATTTTAAAATTCCATTTACACCGAGAACCATTGCCACCGACAATACCGTTCCCCATATGATTTTGACCACATTCTGTGTACGCATACCTTCAAACAAAATGGTTCCCAGACCACCGGCTCCCACTGTCGATGCGATTGTGGCAATTCCGATCGTAGAGATAATGGAAATATGAATTCCGGCAACCATGGTATCCAATGCAAGAGGCAGTCGCACCTTCCGGAAAATCTGCCCTTTCGTCATTCCGATTCCCGTAGCCGCCTCAAGAATGCTCCTGTCAATTCTGGTAAAACCATCCGTAAAACTCTGTACCAGAATAAACTGATTATAAATGACCAACACAAGCACCGCAGTCTGCATGCCAAGTCCTGTTACCGGAAGCAGCAGCGCAAACAGTGCAAGACTTGGTATTGCATAGATCATACTCCATACCCGCATCACCCAGGATGTGATTTTCTCATGGTCCATGATCAGCACCGATATCACAAATGCCAGCGCAATGGAAATCAGCAATGTGATCCCCACAATTTCAAAATGTTCTAAAACTGCCTGTATTAACTTGTCATAATGTCTCGTTGTATAGGTAATAAAACGTGTCATCTGAAAAAGTTTAATCCTTCCTGTACCGACTGCAGCAATGATGCCACATATTCATTGGCCGGATGTGTCAAAATCTCTCTGGCTGTATCAAATTGCTGAATCTTCCCCTGATTCATGATCATGATACGTGTTCCCAATTTTAACGCCTCTGTCACATCATGTGTGACAAACATACAGGTCAGCCCGGCACTTTTGTGTATTTTCAGTAACTCATCCTGTAATCTTGTTCGGTTGATGGCATCAATCGCTCCAAACGGCTCATCCAGCAACATGATGGATGGCTTTGCTGCCAGTGCCCGGGCCAGTCCCACACGCTGCTGCTGACCACCGGAAAGCTGAGATGGAAAACGATTTCGATACTGCTCCGGATCCAGATTTACCAGATTCAGCAATTCTGTCACCCGTTCCTGAATTCGTCCAGCCTCCCAGCCGAGGATTTCCGGCACGACTGCAATATTTTTTTCCACCGTCATATGTGGAAATAATCCCACCTGCTGAATAACATATCCGATCTTTCTGCGCAGCTGCACAGCATCCGTTTGTTGTATGTTTTCACCAAAAATACGGATTTCTCCGGAAGTAGGCTCATACAATCGGTTTACCATCTTCATCAGCGTTGTTTTTCCGCATCCGGATGTTCCGAGAATCGTGATCATTTCATGCTCCTGAATCTGAAAGCTCACATGATCCACAGCATTTTCCACGGCATTCTCAAACCGCTTTGTCACATCAAGAAATTCTACCGCAATGCTCATTTTTTCTTCCTCTTATTTATCTAATGTTGCATAAAAATCAGCTGCCACATCTTCATACTCTTCTTTGTCAATATCCACCTGGGCATTGAGTTTTGTCATGGTATCTGTATCAATTGCCGCACTGATCTTGTTAATGATATCTGCTACATCCGGATGTGCATCGATCAGTTCCTGGCGTACAACCGGGATTACGTTATATGGAGGCCAGAAATGTTTGTCATCATCCAGAAGGATAAATTCATCACTGCTTAACTGTGCATCTGTGGTATAAGCCGGAACGCAATCTACCTCATCATTCGCCATAACTTCATATTTCAGAGAGTTATCAAAGGTATTTTTTGATTTAAAGTTGAATGTTCCATAGACCTTCTCCAGACCCGGAAGTCCATCTTCACGTTCAAAAGTATCTGATGTACCGCCAAAACGGATATTTTCTGCATTTGCCTGCAGATCAGAAATTGTTTTGATACCATATTTTTCTGCCACATCCGCACGCATGGTCAGACCATTTCCATCATTTGCCTGACACATATCAAGCACGTCCAGGTTATATTTTTCCGCATACAGTTCTTTTACTTTATCATAAGTCACCTGTGGATCTGTCTCCATCGGCTCTTCCAGGATTGTCATTAAAGCGGTTCCTGTATATTCCGGATACAGGTCAATCTCACCTTCACATACAGCCTGATGAATCAGATTGTCAGATACATCAAACTGACGGTCTACTTTATATCCTGCATCTTCCAGTGCCAGTGCATATAACTCGCTTAAAATTTTACTTTCTGTAAAGCTCTTTGCGCCGATTTTGATCGTTGTGTCTGCATTTGCAGTACTTTCAGCCACTGTACTTCCATCTGTTTTCTGATCTGTTGTTCCTTTTGCTCCACATCCTGCCAGTGTTGCCACAGACGCAACAGCAAGAATCACTGCTAATAATTTCTTTTTCATTGTCTTTCCTCCATTTTTTCTATCTAATCTTACTAATTTTAAACTTTCGGACTTACTTTTTTCTGAACCAGCCCGATCAGCATACTGCAAAGCATAGTCAAAATTGCCACTGTTCCTCCGCCGATTACCAGATACTCTGTTTTTAACAGATTGATGCCATTAAAAATCAGAATTCCAAGACCACCTGCACCAATATAAGCTGCCAGTGTGGCACTGGCAATCACTTCTGACATGGCCATCCGAATACCGCTGATGATTCCGGGCATGGCCAGTGGCATTTCCACCTGCCTGAACTTTCGCTTCTGATCCATTCCCATGGCATCCGCTACTTCCAGCATAAAATCAGGGACCTGAGAAAACGCCAGGGTTGTCTGTATCAGAATCGGCGGAATGGCCAGGATCACAAGTGCCGTCAACGCCGGTTTTACACCAACACCCATAATCGGAATCAAAATAACCAGAACTGCCAGACTGGGAATGATGCGTAATGCACTGAATCCGGTTGTCAGTATTTTTTTCACCTTTTGTGATCGAAGACACAGGATTCCACAGGGAATTCCGATAGCTGCAGCAATCCCAACAGCCAGAAGGCTTAAATATAAATGCTGCCAGATCATACGCAGATATTCCTGTCCATGTATCTGAAAATATTCTACATAAGGCTGCATGCTCTTCCCTCCCTTTCTCGCATTTTGATAATTTCCTCATTTTTTATACAACACAGAATCTTCGGAACAATTTCTCTGTGTCTGCCATCTTTCCTTAATGTTCCCATCTTAGCAAAAATGTAGCTATCTCGCAAGCTAGTACAACGATTTCTAAATAGTACCACATATAACTTGCCTGTTTTCTATATAGTACTTATTTAAGAAACGCTGTACTGACAGCATCAAACTGTTGTTTATCATACTACATGATCGATAAAATTACCAGAGTTTTTTGTAACTTTTATGGTTACAACAAAAATCACTTTTATTTACGGATAAATTTTGTTTATTTTTCATCAACAAAAAAGACAGCAGTCATATTTCTATAACTACTGTCTTTTCTTATGCTTTTTTCTAAGATCGAACTGCAAGCAATGCAAGAATCACTCCCACAACAGAATTGATAAATGTAATGATCAGAAATATGATTCCAAGTACCATTCCTGCCGTGGCCGCTGTACTTTTCTCACTCTTGCGTCCTGTTACCCCAAGTACAATTGCCAGAATCGTTGTGATATATCCTGCAATCGGTAATAACCATGTGATAATTGATATAATCCCCAACACCAATGCAGCAATTGCAATGCGATTACTTTTTCCCATAACAGTTCCTCCCTTGTTCTTTTCTGTGATTCCGGAACCCTGAAAAATGATTCCGGAAATGTACGCTTTTTGATATCATCAAGTTATCATATTGTTATAAAAAGAACAACGAACATTCTCTTAGGAATTTCTTATTTTTTCTTTTTTGAAAATCTGGTTTTAAATACATACCACAGTGCACCTGTAATGCATACAGAGGAATATCCACCGCAGATAACGCCGACCATCAGAGGTCCGGCAAATTCACGGATAGAAGATACTCCGAGGATAAACAGTACAAATACCATGATAAACGTTGTCAGGGAAGTATTGATGCTTCGTGACAATGTCTGTGTGATACTCTTGTTTACAACCTCTTTCAGGTCTGTATTTCTCTGACCATTGCTCAGTGCAAGGTTCTCACGGATACGGTCGAAGATAACGATCGTTGCGTTGATAGAGTAACCTACCAGAGTCAGCATGCAGGCGATAAATGTGCTGCCCACAGATGTCTGGGATAATGCATAAAATGCCAGAACAACCAGTACATCATGTACCAGAGCGATAACCGCACTGCTTGCGAAACGGATATCTTTGAACCGGAACCAGATGTAGATCAGCATACAGATGGTTGCAATGATAACAGCTACGATAGCATCGCTTCTCATCTCACTACTGATCGTTGAGCTGATATTTGTTGATGTGATATCACTCTCCTGAACACCGAAGTTGTCTTCCATTGCTTTTGCAAGCTGTTCACGCTCATTCAGATCCAGTGTTCTGGTCTTGATGATAACGGAATTGCTGTCTGCAACTTTCTGTGTCTGAACATTTGCATCACCGGTTACTTCTTCTACATAAGGTACAATCTCTTTGTCGATTTCTTCAATTGTATAATCTTTATCCAGTGCAACAGTTGTGGATGTACCACCCTTGAACTCCATGCTGAAGTTCAGTGCCTGTCCGTTACCGGCTTTGTGAGCACCCATTCCAACGAATCCGGCTACGATTACTGCCAGAGAGATTCCAAAGAATACCCCACGTTTTCCAAGGAAGTTGACACTCTTGCCTTCTTTCTTTTCACCATAGAATTTCTTATCCTGGAATCCAAGTCCGTAAAGTGCTTTTACCAGCCATCTGGAAATTACCAGTGCGGTAAACATGGAAAATACAATACCAATTGCCAGTGTAGCCGCAAATCCTTTGACGGTACCGGAACCACGCAGGCCAAGTACTGCTGCTGCGATCAGTGTTGTGATATTTCCATCAAAAATAGCAGAAAACGCTTTCTTAAATCCGGTATCGATAGACTGTGCTACCGTATGTCCTGCTGCGATTTCCTCACGGATACGCGCAAAGATAATGACGTTTGCATCCACCGCCATACCGATGGACAGGATAATACCTGCGATACCCGGTAAGGTCAGTAATATGATACAGATGTAAAATTGCAAGCACGATTCCTGTATAGATCAGCAGTGCGATTGATGCTGCCAGACCCGGAATACGATATGCGATCAGCATAAATGCAATGATGATCAGCAGACCGATAATTGCTGCGATAATGCTTGTCTTGATTGCCTGGGAACCAAGTTTTGCTCCTACAACCTCAGACTGTAACTCTTCCAGTTCCAGTTTCAGTGCACCGCTTCGGATCTGGGAAGCAAGCGCTTCTGCATCCTCGTAGCTCTTCATACCGCTGATAACAGCCTCACCATTTGTGATCTGGCTCTCTACTTTCGGATAGCTGATACACTCACCATCATAGTAAATTGGAAGTACTTTGTTCAAATACTCACCTGTTTTTTCAGAAAAAATCTCAGCTCCCTCGCTGGTCAGTTTTAACTGAACCACATATTTGCTGGAACTTTTTCCGCTTGTATCTGTGGCAGCCTGTGCATCAGCTACCATCTCACCAGTCATAAATGTCTCACCCTCTGTTGTCTTAAACTCAAGAGTACCCGGTGTTCCAAGTTCTTCCAGAATGGCATTGGCATCCGATACACCCGGAATCTCTACGGAGATACGGTTATCACCTACCTGATAAACCTCTGCCTCTGTACTGTAAGTCTCGACACGTTTCTGCAGCTTGTATACGGTATCACTCATATCCTCTGCAGATGGTGTCTCATCGCCTTTGACCTGATATGTAATGCTGACACCGCCAGCAAGGTCAAGACCAAGCTTGATACCCTTCTCATTGTCCTTTGCTGCGGTACCCTTTACAATAC
>CABRZK010000085.1 GCA_902475415.1 uncultured Eubacterium sp. | reverse complement strand
CCGGAAACAATGATTTTTGATAAAAGCCGTAATCTGTACGGGCTGAATTTTGCGCGGGCATCCAGACGTCCACATATTTTGCTGTGTGAAGGATATATGGATGTGATCGCGTTGCATCAGGCAGGGTTTGACAATGCAGTGGCATCTCTGGGCACATCTTTTACTTCCGGGCATGCGAACCTGCTGAAACGGTATACAAAAGAAGTGTATCTGACTTTTGACAGTGATGGTGCCGGAGTTAAGGCTGCGTTGCGGGCAATTCCTATTTTAAAAGAAGCCGGTCTGACAGCAAAAGTGATAAATATGCGTCCTTATAAAGATCCGGATGAATTTATCAAAGCTCTGGGAGCCGAGGAATATCAGAAGCGTATCGATCAGGCAGAAAACAGCTTTATGTTTGAAGTTCGAATGCTGGAACGCGATTTTGATCTGACAGACCCGGAGAGCAAGACCAAATTTTTCTATGCGGTGGCACAGAAAATTCTGAATTTTGAAGAAGAACTGGAACGGGAAAATTATATCGAGGCAGTGGCAGCAAAATATCAGATTGGTTTTGAACAGTTACGCTCACTGGTTCGTTCCGAAGGAACAAGAGGAGGACTGACTAGAGAACGGGAAAGAACTCCGTTGAAGAGCGGAATCAATGAGAAAAAGAAAGAAGATGGGATGCGGCAGTCCCAGAAACTGTTCCTGACCTGGCTGATTGAGGATGAGCGTCTGTTTGAGCTGACAGAAGGGTATATCAGCCCTTCGGATTTTACGGAAGATATTTTCCATAATGTGGCAGAACTGCTATATGAGCAGCATGCGAAAGGGGAGATCAATCCGGCGCAGATCATCAGCTGCTTTACAGATGAAGAACAGCAGCGGGAAGCTGCAGCGTTGTTTCACGCACGCCTGCATCCGGTTGAAACCAGGATGGAAAAAGAAAAAGCATTAAAAGAAACGATTCTCAGAATTAAGAAAAACAGCATGGATGTGCGTTCCAGAAACCTGGAACCTACAGATCTGGCAGGGTTGCAAAAGCTGGTGGAAGACCGAAAACAGCTTGCGCAGCTGCAGAAAATGCATATTTCAATTGATTGAGGACAAACTATACAGACTAAAAACATGGAAGGATGAACAAAATGGCAGAGAAAAACGATCAGAAAATGAGAGAAAGAGCTGAGCGGGCAGAAAAGTTCCAGGCAAAACTGCAGGAATTGCTTGCACTGGCAAAAAAGAAAAAAAATATGCTCGAGTATCAGGAAATTAATGACCATTTCAAGGATTTTGCCCTGAGTCCGGAGCAGATTGATAAAATTCTGGATTTCCTGGAGGCAAATCATGTCGATGTCCTTCGTATTACGGATGATGATGACGATATCCTGATCGATGACGACGATGTAGAAAATGATGTAGAGGTTGAAAAGATTGATCTGTCGGTACCTGATGGTGTCAGTATCGAAGATCCGGTTCGTATGTATTTGAAGGAGATTGGTAAAGTACCGCTGCTGACAGCAGAGGAAGAAATCGAACTGGCAAAACGTATGGAACTTGGTGATCAGGAAGCTAAAAAACGTCTGGCAGAGGCGAATCTCCGTCTTGTGGTAAGTATCGCGAAGCGTTATGTAGGACGAGGAATGCTGTTCCTTGATCTGATCCAGGAAGGAAATCTGGGTCTGATCAAAGCAGTAGAAAAGTTTGATTACAGAAAAGGATACAAATTCAGCACGTATGCGACCTGGTGGATTCGTCAGGCGATTACCCGTGCCATTGCGGATCAGGCGCGTACGATCCGTATTCCGGTGCATATGGTTGAAACAATCAATAAATTAATCCGTGTGTCCAGACAGTTACTGCAGGAACTTGGACGTGAACCCACTCCGGAAGAAATCGCAGAGGAGATGAATATGCCGGTAGAGCGTGTACGTGAAATCCTGAAAATTTCCCAGGAGCCGGTGTCTCTGGAGACTCCGATCGGTGAAGAAGAAGACAGTCATCTTGGCGATTTTATTCAGGATGATAATGTACCGGTTCCGGCTGATGCAGCTGCATTTACGCTGTTAAAAGAACAGCTGGTAGAGGTGTTAAGTACTCTGACAGATCGTGAGCAGAAAGTACTTCGTCTTCGTTTCGGACTGGATGATGGACGTGCACGTACACTGGAAGAAGTTGGTAAAGAATTCAACGTAACCCGTGAGCGAATCCGCCAGATTGAAGCAAAGGCACTGCGGAAATTACGCCATCCAAGCCGCAGCAGAAAATTAAAGGATTATCTGGATTAGTATGGCAATTCGTTTATCAAAACGGCTGACGGCACTGGCTGATCTGGTTACACCGGGACACCGTCTTGCAGATATTGGAACAGATCATGGTTACATACCTATTTATCTGTGTCAGAAACATGTAATTCCGTCAGCTGTCGCTATGGATATTGGAAAAGGTCCATTGCAGCAGGCAACAGCACACATCGGACAATGCGGATTGTCCGATATGATAGAGACCCGTCTGTCGGATGGACTGGCTGCATTGCAGCCGGGAGAGGCAGACACCATACTGATTGCCGGTATGGGCGGTGGACTTGTTCAAAAGATTCTTTCAGAAGGAGCACAGGTTCTGACAGGCAGAGAAGAACTGATTTTGCAACCACAGTCAGAAATTACACAGGTAAGACAATATTTGCGACAATGTGGATTCCAGATTACAGAGGAAGAAATGATTCTGGAAGATGGCAAATATTATCCAATGATGAAAGTGATACAGCAGAAAAAAGAAGTATCTCAGACCGATACAGTGTCAGAACAGATGGAAGATGCCTTTGGACCGATATTGCTGAAAAAGAGGCATCCAGTTTTACAAGAGTGGCTGGAACGGGAGCTGCAAACAGCTCAAAAGGTATGTGAGCAGCTTTCCACACAACCGGAAAATGAGAGAATCACGATACGGATGACGCAGGTACAGGAAAAGGAAAAGATGATTCTGGAGGCGTTGAAGAGATATGAAACAGCAGATGTGTAGAATAAAAATTCATGGAATTACAAGGGAATATCCGCAGGATACTCTGTTTCAGCAGATTGCAGATGAATATCAGAAGGAATATGAAGATGATATTGTGCTGGTAAAATTTCAACACGATCTCAGAGAGCTGGGACAGCAGGTCCTGAGGGATGGAGAACTGGAATTTATCACTGCTGCACAAAAACCAGGCAGAGATACCTATCGAAGAAGTGTGACACTGCTTATGGAAGCAGCAGCCTGGAAGCTTTTTCCGAATCTGGAACTTCTGGTGCAGCATTCCATCGGTCAGGGATATTATTGTGAATTCCGGCATGAGGGAGCTATCTGTGTACCCGACCAGAATATGTTGCAGAATTTAAAAGAAAAAATGTTTGCCTTTGTCGGTGCAGATCTGCCAGTTGTGAAATATAATATAAATACACAGGATGCCTCGGCAATGTTTCGGGAAATGGGGCGCATGGATAAAGTCCGGCTGATGCGCTATCGTCGCAGTTCGAGGGTTAATGTTTACGAATTGCAGGGATTCCCGGATTATTACTATGGATATATGGTGCCAAGTACAGGATATCTGAAGTATTTTGATCTGATTGCTTATCAGAATGGATTTATGCTGATGTTTCCAGGAAGGGATACACATAAGGTAGCTGAATTTACAGCTTCTGATAAACTGTTTGCGACATTGAATGATTCTGCACAGTGGGGCATTGACATGGGAATCCGTACAGTGGGCGAACTTAATGATGTGATTGCTTCCGGACAGATTCAGGACATGATTTTAGTCCAGGAATCCTATATGGAGCAGAAAATTGGCGATATCGCAGAAACAATCGCATCGGATCGCAGGAAGAAGTTTGTACTTATTGCAGGTCCGTCTTCTTCTGGAAAAACGACATTTTCACATCGTTTGTCCATTCAGATGACAGCACATGGTCTGAAGCCACATCCAATTTCACTGGATGATTTTTACTGCAACCGGGAAGAAACACCACTGGATGAAAATGGTGAATACGATTTTGAATGTCTGGAAGCACTGGACATTGCATTGTTCAATCAGTGTATGACAGATTTGCTGGCGGGAAAAGAAGTGACGCTGCCGGTATTTAACTTCAAGACAGGCCATCGTGAATATCGTCAGAAACCATTGAAACTTGGGGCAGAGGATGTACTGGTGATAGAGGGAATTCATGGATTGAATGAAAAGCTTTCCTATGAATTGCCGAAAGAAAATAAGTATAAGATCTATATCAGCGCATTGACACAGTTAAATATTGACGATCATAACAATCTATCTACCGCTGATGGACGACTGATTCGTCGCATGGTGCGGGATGCCCGTACGAGAAATACAACAGCCCGTGAAACGCTGGCTCGTTGGAGCTCCGTGCGGCGTGGAGAAGAAAAAAATATCTTCCCATACCAGGAAGAAGCCGATATAATGTTCAATTCGGCCTTGATTTATGAATTATCTGTGTTAAAATTATATGCGGAGCCTTTGCTCTTTTCCATCGATCCAGATTGCCCGGAATATCCGGAAGCAAAAAGGTTATTGAAGTTCCTGAGTTATTTTCTTCCGGTTCCGGGAGAGAATATCGGACATAATTCCATTTTACGGGAATTTATCGGTGGAAGCTGTTTTCATGTATAACAATACAATATAATCAAAAAAATACAATTCAAGTAAGACAAATGATCGCGGCTGCAAGTGTCGAAAGACCGCAGGTGAGGAAAGTCCGGGCTTCACAGGGCAGGATGCCGGATAACATCCGGTGGAGGCGACTCCAAGGACAGTGCAACAGAAATATACCGCGGCAGCAATGAGCCATGCACAGAAAATTGCGAAGCAATTTGAGACAATGCATGGCAGAGCACAAGCAGAGGTTCTGTGTATAGCTCATTGCTGACGTAAGGGTGGAAGGGCAGTGTAAGAGACTACCGCCTGGCTGGTAACAGCCGGGGCACATGTAAACCCCATTCGAAGCAAGACCGAAACAAAGCGTTGACGTGGCCCGCCAGCTTTAGGTAGGTCGCTTGAGGTAACTGGCAACAGTTATCCTGGATAGATGATCATTCACGACATAACCCGGCTTATCGTCTTGCTTGAATTGTTTTTTTACATTTATTAGCAACCAGAAAAACAATTTGTCGAAGTAATTAAGGTTGGCTTATGCAATTGCAGCAAATGTTCTATTAACTTTTTCTAAAATGTTTGTGAAAAGACAATAGGTCAGTTGACATCATTTTGCACAAACTGTAACATAAGGTTATCGGTTCTGAAAAAGGAAAGATTAGAAAAGAAAATCAGAGGTGTTACAGGTGAGAAATCGTTTTCAACAATTTATGTATGGGCGTTACGGTATGGATCAGCTCAATCGTTTTATGTCCACAGTAGCTTTGATCATTCTGGTGATTGCCGCTTTTATCCGTAATCCAGTCATAGAACTTATTGCAGTTGCACTGCTGATCTGGTGTTATTACCGGATGTTTTCGAAAAATATTTCGAAACGGGCAGCAGAAAATCAGAAATATATGAATTTCAGATATCGGGCAGTCTGCTTTTTTAAACAGGGACGAAATGGAAATTTTGCACAGAAGCAGGCGCAGCGCAGGATGCATCATGAGCAAAAGAAAATTTACCGTTTTTACGCCTGCCCTAATTGTGCACAGAAAGTAAGAGTGCCAAAGGGAAAAGGAAAAATCTGCATTACATGTCCGAAATGCAAGACAGAGTTTGTAAAAAGAAGCTAGTACAGCGATTTCTAAATAAGTACCACATATAACTTGCCTGTTTTCACAATTGTACAATTCCAAAAGTCTCGGCTTAGCCCGCTACGCCTGCATTTTTGAAATTGCACACTTGCAAAAACATTCTGCGTTCTATATGATACTTATTTAAGAAACGCTGTACTAGTATATAGCAGATGATGTAAATATAATGATGCGAGGGGTATGATCATGTTTGGATATATTTATGTGAATCGAAAAGAACTTTCGGAGAAAGACAGAAAAGACTATCAGTCTTATTACTGTGGTTTGTGTCAGGTTCTTCGCAAAAGTAGCGGAGTGAAAGGTCAGATTCTGTTAAATTATGATATGACATTTTTGATCATACTGCTTTCCGGTTTATATGAACTGGAAAATAAAGAAGAAGATTTTTTCTGCCCGTTACATCCGGGAAAGAAAAAAATTGCATATATCAATGAAGCGACACAGTATGCTTCTGACATGAATGTGCTTTTGTCTTATCATAATCTGTTGGATGACTGGCAGGATGAGAAGAATTATCCGAAACATGTGATATCTATCATGCTGAAAAAAGATTATGAGCGGATTGCAAGGAAGTATCCGCGACAGGTAGAAGCTGTGGAAGCATATATGAGAAAACTGAATATGCTGGAGAGCAAAAGAGAAACAAATCTGGATGCCATTGCAGGGTTGACAGGTGAGATGCTTGGTGAAATTTTTGCGTGGAAAGATGATATCTGGGCAGAGGAATTGCACTGCCTGGGATTTTACATGGGTAAATTTATTTATCTGATGGATGCGTACGAAGATTTGGAAAAAGATTTGCGAAAAAAAGAGTACAATCCTTTTGAGTCAATGGTGAAAAATAATCCGCAGGATTTTGACACGTTAAGTAAACTGATTCTCACCAGTATGATGTCAGAGTGCTCAAAATCTTTTGAACGTCTTCCAATTCTTCTACATGCATCAATTATTCGAAATATTTTATATTCCGGTGTCTGGTCAAAATATGAATATGTACAGGCAAAGAAGAAAAAGAGGAGGAAATCTCAGTGAGAAATCCTTATGAGGTGTTGGGTGTATCGCCTGGTGCCACAGACGAAGAGATAAAAAAAGCATATAGAAAACTCAGCAGACAGTATCATCCAGATGCCAATGTAAACAGTCCGCATCCGGAAATCGCTGAGGAGAAGTTTAAAGAAGTACAACAGGCATATACCCAGATCATGAAGGAAAAACAGCAGGGATATGCCGGTGGTTATCAAAATGGAAGTGCACAGTCAGGACCATATGGTGCTTATGGCAGCTACGGCGGATTTGGCGGATTCAGTGATTTTACCGGACAAAGTGAACAGCGTTCTCAGCAGAATGATCCGGTTAATATGCAGGCGGCACTTAATTATATACGAAATGGCTATTATAATGAGGCATTGCATGCTTTGAATGATATTCCGGCCGGACAGCGCAGTGCCCGTTGGTATTTCTTTTCCGCAGTGGCTAATCAGGGTGCCGGAAATAATGTTGTGGCACAGGAACATGCGCAGCAGGCGGTTGCAATGGAGCCAAGTAATATGGAGTATCGCCAGTTTCTGCAGAATCTTCAGTTCGGGGGAACCTGGTATCAGAATATGGGATCCGGCTATCAACGTCCGGTTTCCGGATTATCCAGAATGTGTGCAATCTGGTGCGGATTTATGATGTTTTTGAATTGCTGTTGTTTCCGACCATTTTAAGCAGCAGGTATATAAAATTTAACAAATTGATAAAAGTATATAAAAAAGAAATCGGAATGTTTCCGGTTCCTTTTTTGTTTTATAAGAATTTTAACGCGAGAGTGCGGAGTAATGCACTTTTGCTTTTTTACAGGAAATTCCTCCAGGTATATGCGGATTATGTTTCAAAATAAAAAAAGATCTGTAAGAATTCCTTACAGATCTTTTACAGTAGCGAGAGGGGGATTCGAACCCTCGACACTGCGGGTATGAACCGCATGCTCTAGCCAACTGAGCTATCTCGCCACACGAACTCATTTATAATACACAATATTGTGAAAAGTGTCAATACTTATTTTGAAAAATATAAAAAATGTTACTGTTTGAGAAAGCTTGCTTCATGGAGAGATAACAGAAACTGTAAGCACATCCTATTTTTTAGGGGAGAAAAAAAATAACTTGTGCAGAATGCGCAGGAATGACCTTTGAAAAAATAAAAGATTATGAAAAATGTGTTGATAATCAAAACTTAGTATGAAGAATTCTACAAGACTTGAAGCAAACTGACGGGAATTGAAAGAATTTGACGAAATAATGTTGATAGATTATACAAAAAAAATAGAAAAATGTGTAATTGGAAGTACCATTTTTGAGGAAAAATAAAAAAAGTATGGATTTGACAAAAAAACAATATCATGCAATAATGCACCCGATATGGGAATTTTGCATAAATAATAACGAAACTAATCATATGAGTCGTTATAATTTTTGATTTTGTATGGGGTGAACTCACAGTGTACTTTAAAAAATGAAAAATTTTAGAAGTACATCACAAAGAAAGGGTGAATCAATCATGACTGAAAAGAAAATTAAATTAAATGCAACCAATGAGGTACAGGAGTTTGTAAATGCTGCATCAGAGTGCAACTTTGATATTAATCTGCATTATCAGCGTGCAATTGTGGATGCTAAATCATTTCTTGGTGTATTAAGTCTGGGACTTTCCAAAATCCTTACGGTTTCTTATGGTGGAGATAACTGCAACTTCGAACAGATTTTAAACAAGTATGCAGTTGCATAATGAAAAAGAATAAAAATGATATACACAAAGTCGTGTTTTCCAAAAGGAGGATACGGCTTTTTTATTTCACAGGAAATTTTTTGAGATTTTCTGTAAAATAAAAGCATTTCGTGCAGACAAGAAAGCTGTGCTATTCATAGTTTTCAGTGCGGGAGTGTGCGCAAGCACACTTTCTTGCACTGTGATCTGGTATATGATACACTGCTGATAGTTTAATCAGCCAAGAAGTCTCTTATTTTTTTGTGGAGAGAATAAAAAGTGGCGGGGTAACTTGGAGGCAGTAGTGTGACAGAGCAGCAGGAACTTACGACAATAAGGATTTCTGTACGAAATCTGGTAGAATTTATTTTTCGTTCCGGAGATATTGACAACCGGATCGGAAAAGGTGCGCAAAAGGAGGCAATGCAGGAAGGCAGCCGGATGCACCGCAAGATTCAGGGACGAATGGGAATTGAATATCGGGCAGAAGTTCCGTTGAAACTGG
>CABRZK010000084.1 GCA_902475415.1 uncultured Eubacterium sp. | reverse complement strand
TTTCGAGGAAATGGCTGATACAGGAGCAACCTGTTTCGAATTTCTGACAAGTTATATTCCGAATTATCCGAATCCGTCACCGGAATGGGTAGATCATTACTGGAGACTGTGCGAGAAATACAATATGCAGCCGTCCGAACTGGGACACTGGGCTGAGAATCATCTGCATCGTGGAAAAGGAATGTCTGATGATGAAGTAGTAGAAGAGTTAAAGCAGGATTTCCGTCTGGCTCATCTGCTTGGATTTAAAGCACTTCGTACCAAGATCACATGTACAAATGAAATCTGTGATCCGGAACCGGGCTGGCAGAATTACATTGAAAAAGCACTTCCATATGCAGAAAAATATGATGTTCGTATGCAGAATGAAGTACATCATCCGACCACACTTCATACACCGCATATCCGCGATGAATATCTTGATTTTATCCATCGTACAAAAACATCTCATTTTGGCTTTAATATCGACTTTGGTACTTTCCAGTACAAAGCAGCCAAAGGAATGGAAGATATGGCATGGTCAAATTTTGATGACATTACCAAACCGGAAGAAATCGTTGATTTCCTTCCATACAGCTATGTATGCCATGCAAAATTTACAAATGTAAATGAGAATTTTGAAGAAGAGTCCATTCCATATCCGGAAATTATCAAACTGATGGTGGATAACGGATGGAGCGGAGATCTGCTTTCCGAATATGAAGGTGCGATCCGGTTCCATGCAGAGGAAAGCCCTGAGAAGTTCGGACAGGCCATGGTAGAGATTCCGGAGCAGGTGCGTCGTCATCAGATTATGCTCCGCAATATTCTGGGATACTAAGAGAAGGAGGAAACAGTTATGGTAGAATTTCAGCCAATTCAGCAGCGTGGATTTCATAATACATATGATGAAAACGGAGAAATTGATGGATTTGAGTTTAAATTTGTTCCGAAATATTATAAAGGCTACTGGTTTACCCAGTGCCGTTTTGGAAATGTAACAGTGGACGGAGAAGTATTTGACCGGGATGATCTGATCCTGGTATACGATGGCATTGAGTACAGCAGAGAAGACATGTTTGACCTGAAGAAGTACTGGCAGTTCCGTACACCATTAACATACCGTATCAAAAAGAAAGGCGGACTCTCCATCGGATATCATGATGTAAGCCTGCAGTTTGGATGGGTATTAAATTACAATGGCGCCTTAGAGAAAGAGTATGACGGCAGCGGTATGGGAAATATGGCGCATATGTTTGGTGTTGATAATGAACGCAGAATGCTTCTGTGCAGATAGAACGGATTTCAAAGCGTATAAAAAAACGGGAGCACTGTTCTGTATGCGCGAAAAATCATGTGCTAATGCGTAAATGCCTTGGACGCCCGGAGGAGATTGCATAAAATAATAAAAAAATGCCAGTTCCAATTTTTATGGAGCTGGCAATTTTTTATGGATTTTACAATACAGAGAAATCCTCCTGGGTATAGAATTTTGCATACATCATCTGTTGTATGACACATATCTCGCAGCAGGAATGCCGGGGCATTCTTGAATCAGAGAGAGATTTATTCACCGATATGAAGGTATGGTTTCTTCAGCTCAGCCAGATTTTCTGTGCGTTTCTGAGTCATGGCACCATGTGCAATCTCATTTCTGTGCTCTAATTTGCCACCGTAGTTCATTCTGGAACGAAGCTGTTCTTCTTCGGAAAATGTATAGGTTGCTTTACCGTCTACCATCTCGATTTTTCCGTTGATACCGCAGATGGCACATTCTACCAGGTCAGTACCAGGTGTCACGCGAACCATGCTCTGGTGACAGACCGGACATGCATAATTGTCAGCACCACGCCATTTTGTACGCTCTTCATCTGTCTGAGCAGCCAGTGCATCGATAATATTCTGAGCCATCTTGTCCATACGCTCCATCTGAGCCGGAACGCCAAGAACGTGATCCACAGCCATTGCACCATAGTATACATGAGTATCAATGACATCGACACCTGCAGACATCATGGATTCATACATGATCGGAATGGTCATGATGGTCCAGTTCTCTGTCATAGCACCGCCAACGCCAACCAGTGCGCCCACACGCGGTTTGAATACACGTTCGTCCGGAAGCAGTTCATTGCCCTGAGCGATACGCTCTTTTTTTGCCTCTGTCAGGAATGCCAGATCGTGGGATGGACCGAAACGGTCGCAGAATGTCTTGAAGGTACCACTTGGAGATGTCTCGTATACCGGAGAACCAATGATGACAGCGTCTGCATCATAGTAAGCATCCTCTACAAGATGGAAATCATCTTTGAATACACAGGCACCGTTTGTTCTGCCAGACATGATTCCTACGACACATCCGCAGCAACCGATACATGGTTTGATCTCAAGGTCATCCGGTCTCATAAATTTGATCTCATGACCGGCTTCTTCACATTTTTTCAATACTTCTTTTAACATTACGTCAGTGTTGGACATCTTACGTCCAAAAGAGAGTGCAAGTACTTTTGCCATTGTAAAAATCCTCCTGAATGATGGATGAATGCTCAGAAGTTTATAAGATATGTCTGTAAAAATCTGAGTGTACATCCTGATAAAATCTGTAAGTTTCTGTTCATTTCTGTATCCTTATGATACATGGAAATTACAAAGAAAGATATGGATAATTGAAATCAAGGATATGGACAAAACGAATGTAAAATGTGATCAGCATCGTGTTTTTGCAATGAGGTTATTGACGGAAGTCCCCAAAAGGAGAAGCGTGGATAAAATGTATAACATCAAAATATAACTGACATATTTTGATACTTCTTAGAGTAAATCACAGAATCGATAAAAACAGGTCAGAATCCGTTATGAAAAAGGCATGGCCTGTTATTTTTTGTACACTTCTTTCATGACATAATAAATACAACAAAAAGCAACACAGCAAAGGCTTAAAACATTATGGTAAATGGAAGGAGAAATGAAAAATGGCAACAGCAAAAGCAATACCATTGAGACTGAATTTTGTGGATGTAGTATGTGATGATTCTCTGAAACATCTGTATGTAAACGGAAAAAAAGCAGGCTGTCAGTTTGATGTGAGACTCAGCTATTACAGAGGACATTTCCTCTCAGTTATTGACAGACTGGAAGTTGAAATTGACGGAGAAAAGATCTCGCAGGAAGCAATCAGTTTCTGCCTGAGAGACGAAGAGTACGGCATTGCACAGCTTCACGATCTGGTTTCTGTATTCTGGCCGATTGCAGAACCGGCTACGATCAAAGTGTTGAAAAAGGGCGGATTTACGGCAGGTGAGCATGATATCAATTTTATTCTGTATTTCAGAAGTCCATATATGATAGTTGGCCCGGATTTGTATATGCCAATCGACAGCTGCGGAAGAAAAGTACTGACATTAGCTGAAATTTAGGAGGAGAACAAGATGAGCAAGATAAAATTAGGTGTTACATTATATTCGTTTTCCACAGAGTACTGCAAAGGAATCATGACGTTGGAAGACTGCATTCGCACGGCGAAAGAACTTGGCGCAGAGGGATTCGAAATTGTTGCAACCCAGATGATACCATCTTATCCGTTTATCAGCGATAAATTTCTGGGAGAATTTCAGGCAATCTGCAGAGCTTATGATATGGAAGCGATCTGTTATGGAGCCAATATGGACTGCGGACTTCGTGGAGATCGCAGACTGAACGATGATGAAATGCTGGATATGGCGATCAGAGATCTGAAAAATGCACATAAAATGGGATGTAAAGTAATTCGCGAGCAGTTCCTGATCGGACCGGAAAACCTGGTGCGGCTGGCACCTTATGCGGAGGAATACGACATCAAGGTCGGCATCGAGATTCATAATCCGGATTCTCCAATTACGCCTGCAATTCAGGAATTTCGTCAGGCCATCAGCGAAAGCGGTTCAAAATACATTGGTTTCGTACCGGATTTTGGATGTTTCGCTACCAAGCCGAACAAACCAAACTGGGATCAGGCCCTGGCAAAAGGTGCAGATGTCAAATTGTTGGAGATGGCACGGGATATGAAATATGAAGAAGTACCTTATGAGAAAGCAATAGAGCAGCTGAAGGCAGCCGGTGGAAAAGAAGCAGAGTTGTATTGTATGCAGGATATGTACAACTTTATGAAATTCCAGAAAGATATCAGCAAAGAGTTACAGGGGCTTCGTGAAATTCTGCCCTATTGTTTCCATATGCATGGCAAATATCATTATGTATATGAAAATCTGGAAGAATCAGCGATTCCATATGGAGACATTCTGGATGTAGTGAAAAATTCAGATTATGATGGTTATATTGTTTCTGAATATGAGGAGTATAATTCAGATCATTCCATTGAGATGCTGCGCCGCCATCTGAAGATGATGAAAAATTTAATAAAATAAACAAATGGTTTCATTCAGAACAGAAATATGTCAGCAAAATCATTTGTCAGATGCACAATCGCCCCGATCGCAGAAACGGTCCGGGCGATTTGCTTATATGCCAGAAATTTTGTCACAGAAGTGCAGATATGGTACAATAAAAACATGAGTGAGATGATCGGAACAATGTCCGGAAAAATCAGGGGGGAACGGGAAAAGTGACAGAATTAAAATATATGTATTCTATGATGCAGGTTCGAATTGACAGATCCGGAGAATGTGCATATTGTGATGAAATTCAGATACTGTTGGTTCTGGATGGAAAAATGACGATGAACCTGAATGGGAAAAGAATGGAATTATTGTCGGATGATCTGGTTTTTTTGAATATTGGTGACAGATATTCTTTTTCCTGCAGCAAAAATATCTTTTTTGTCAGTGTTACCTATCCAGGGGAACAGCTGGCAGAGTGTGCGGAAGAGCAGCTGGTACTGGTTTCGGACCCGATGTCTCAGGAACCGGAAAGATGTAATGAAATCAAAAGTATGCTGCAGTCTATGCTGACGAATTACTGGAAACTGGAACAGAAGATGGAGCGGGCCTCAATTTTGCTGACAGAAATAAAAGCACAGTATTATCAGTTACTGGAATTTTTGATGCAGCACTACAGATGCAGTGATCTGTCTGGCAGAGCAAATTCGCAGAATGAGGATGTACGGATGCATCAGATCAGTCTGTATGTGCATCATAATTATGCAAAAGCGGTCAGTCTGAAGGAACTGGCCGGACAGCTGTATCTGTCAGAGGGATATCTGTCACGGTATGTGAGACAGAAATTTGGAATGAAATTTTCGGATTATGTGAAGAAAATCCGTCTGTCACATGCGAGGGAAGATTTACAGCATACAGAAAACAGCATTACGCAGATTATCTATGAAAGCGGTTTCTCCAGCCCGGGATTTTTCTACCGGGAATTTAAAAAGAAATATGGAATGTCACCGATGGAATATCGGGAACAGCGTGTGTCTGCTGCAGGGACAGAAGATAACAGGCAGGAAAAGGCAGCGCGTCTGGAGCAATATATCAGACCGTCTGTGAGGGAGCAGAACAGATCCGACCACACATCCAGAAGCATACATGTTTCTGTGGAGCAGCTACAGAAAAATAGCAGACAGACGCAGACGATGATCAATATAGGTCGTGCAGCAGATCTGCTTGACCGTGAAATGCAGGAGCATTTGCGTATTTTACAGAGAAAATGTCAGTTTGATTATGTCCGTATCTGGGATATTTTTTCCAGAGACCTGATGATTGATATTGCGCATGTTCAGGGAGCGTATAATTTCCGTAAACTGGATCAGGTGTTGGATCTGATACTGGAATTACATATGATTCCGTTTCTTGATCTGGATAAAAAAGAACAACGTGTTAATGCTGATGTCAATGATACAATGATATATGAAAAAGGAACGGTTATGTTTGACAGTCTGGGGGCGTGGCAGAGACTGTGGTCATCTGTGCTGACACACTGGCTGGAACGTTATGGAAGAGAATGTCTGGAAAAATGGAAAGTGGAAGTGTGGTATGGTGGTTATCAGATCAGTGGATGTTCCGTACAGGAGAGCTTTTTTCAGATTTTTGCTGAGACCGGAAGACTGATGAAGGAAAAAATACCGGGCATGCAATTGGGAGGTCCCGGGATATTTCCGGGATGTATGTCAGACCAGACGGAAAATCACTTTTTCCGGCAATGGGCGGCACAGGATATGATCCAGCCTGATTTTATATCAATGATGGAATATGATTATGTGGTGAATGAATCTGAAAATTGTCCAGCGGATGGAACCGGAATGGAACGGATGGAAGAACAGAACGGATTCCGTCAGAAAAGCACCAATCCTTCTGTACTTTCGGACCGGATAAAACGTCTGAGAGATTGGATGCAACAGTCTGGATTTGAACAGGCAGAAATCTGCATCAGCGAATGGAATAAGACCGTATCAGACCGGTGCAGTCTGTCAGATTCCTGCTATCAGGGAGCCTATGTACTGAAAAATCTGTGTGATATTCGAGGTATGGTTGATGTGATCGGATATCAGAGTGGAACTGATATGATGTCGGAATTTTATGATTCTAATGCATTTTTATTTGGCGGAAAAGGCATTCTGACCAGAGATAAAATTATGAAACCGGCCGGAGTGGCTTTCCAGTTTATGAAAGAATTGTATGAGACTGCTGATCTTGGAAATGAGCATGGAATGATTACAACGGATGGAAAGGGAAACTGGGCAATCGCATGTCACAATATGAGACCACTGAGTCAGTTTTATTACTATTCAGCTGAAAATCAGATAAATAAGGAAACGGTCAGAAAATGTTTTGCTGATCAGAACAGGAAACAGTTGCAGATCTGTCTGGAAGGTGTACAGGATGCGACCTGTCAGATCCGGATCCTGCGGGTGAATGATAAATCCGGAAGTATCATGCAATTGTGGGAGCAACTGGATTTTGCAAAAAATCTGTCAAATGAGGATATGGAATATCTGCAACGATGCTGTCAGCCCAAGGTGGAACGTTTTCATCAGAATACAGAGAAAAATGGTCTGCAGTTTACGCTGGAACTGGAACCAAATGAAATTGCACTGATACAGATCAGGAGTATGTTGACGCACAGACAGGCTCTATGATATGATAGCACAAGATTAGAAAATATGTTCGATAGTGAGACAGGCATGCGAAAAAGAATCTGTTATGCGTTGCATGACGCGCATTTGACAGCAAAATGTTATGGCATTTTTGCATTACAGAAAAAGATGTGCGTGTCTGAAAGTCAGGTGGGAGGCAGCATGGACAAATATGATTTGCTGAATGCACAGCAGCAGGAAGCGGTTTTTCAGACGGAAGGACCGGTGCTGGTACTGGCGGGAGCCGGTTCCGGCAAGACAAGGGTTCTGACGCACAGAACGGCTTATCTGATAGAAGAAAAAGGTGTGAATCCATATCATATTATGGCAATTACATTTACGAATAAAGCAGCAGCGGAGATGCGGGAACGAATTGATGATCTGGTGGGATTTGGCTCGGAGAGTATCTGGGTGTCCACATTTCATTCCAGTTGTGTGCGGATCCTGCGCAGATACATTGATCGTCTGGGATATGACAACCGTTTTACGATTTATGATGCAGATGATCAGAAAACGGTGATGAAAGAGGTATGCAAGCGTCTGCAGATTGATACGAAGAAGACGAAAGAGCGGGCACTTTTAAATGTGATTTCATCGGCAAAAAATGAGCTGATTTCGCCGGAAGAATTTACTCTGCGGGCAGCAGGTGATTATGCCAAGCAGAAACAGGCACAGGTATACCGGGAATATCAGCAGACGCTGAAGAAAAATAATGCCCTTGATTTTGATGATCTGATCATGAAATGCGTGGAATTATTTAAAAATGATCCGGAAGTACTGGATTCTTATCAGGAGCGTCTGCGTTATATTATGGTGGATGAGTATCAGGATACGAATACGGCTCAGTTTGAGCTGGTGCGTTTACTTGCATCCAAATACCGCAACCTCTGTGTGGTGGGTGACGATGATCAGTCTATTTATAAATTCCGGGGAGCTAACATTCATAATATTTTAAATTTTGAGCAGTATTTCCCGGATGCGAAAGTTATCAAACTGGAGGAAAATTACCGTTCCACCCAGAATATTCTGGATGCAGCCAATGCCGTGATCAGAAATAATGTGGGAAGAAAAGCAAAAGCGCTCTGGACCCAGCAGGATGCCGGTGACAAAATCGAATGTAAAGATTTTGATACCGCTTATGATGAGGCGGAATATATCGCTCACAGCATCAATTCCTTTGTGCGGAAGGGTGTTTTTTCCTATGGAGACAGTGCAGTTCTGTATCGTACCAATGCACAGTCCCGACTTCTGGAGGAGCGTTTTGTACGGGAAAATATTCCCTACAAGATTGTCGGTGGTGTCAACTTCTATGCCCGAAAGGAAATCAAAGACCTGCTCAGTTATCTGAAAACCATTGATAATGCGCAGGATGATCTGGCGGTAAAACGAATCATTAATGTGCCAAAGCGTGGCATTGGCGCAACGACAATTACAAAAGTACAGGATTATGCAGATGAAAACGGCATGAGCTTTTATGCGGCATTAAAACAGGCGGAGGATATTCCGAAACTGAGCAAAGCAACGGCGGCAAAGATCCGGCCATTTGTAACATTTATTCAGACACTGCGCAGCAAACTTCCATATATCAGCCTGGAGCAGCTGATGGATGAAATTATAGAAGATACCGGTTATGTGGCAGAACTGGATGCGGAGGGCACGGATGAGGCCAGAGCCCGTATCGAGAATATTGATGAGTTGATCAGTAAGATTGTTGCCTATGAGGAAAATGAAGAGCATCCGATGCTGAGTGGATTTCTGGAAGAAGTGGCACTGATCGCGGATATTGATAATCTGGAAGAAGGCAGTGATTATGTGGTATTGATGACACTGCACAGTGCAAAAGGTCTGGAATTCCCGAATGTCTATCTGGCTGGGATGGAGGATGGACTGTTCCCGAGCTATATGACGATCACATCTGACGATCCGACGGAAGTGGAAGAGGAGCGCCGTCTGTGTTATGTGGGAATCACAAGAGCCAGAGAACATCTGACACTGACAAGTGCCCGGGTGCGTATGACCAGGGGAGAGACGCAGTATC
>CABRZK010000083.1 GCA_902475415.1 uncultured Eubacterium sp. | reverse complement strand
TGCCAACTGCTTCCAGACTCTTTCCGACACGCTCCCAGATTTCTTCTGTGGGCACACCGATATTTTCCGGGCCAAATGCCACATCTTCCTCTACGACTCCGGCAACGATCTGGTTGTCCGGATTCTGGAAGATCATCCCTGCTTCTTTTCGAATATCAAGGATTTTTTCGTCATCTGCAGTATTTTTTCCATCCACCCAGACAGTCCCTTCGCTCGGTGTCAGAAGTGCATTCAGATGCTTGGCAAAGGTAGATTTACCGGAACCGTTATGACCAAGCACAGCGATAAACTGTCCTTCTTCTACCTCAATATTGACATCATCCAGCGCCAGCGTCACATCCTGCACTTCACCCTGTTCGTCCCTGCGCACAAATTTATGTTTTAACTTTTCTGCCTTAATAAATGCCATGTGTAAGAATCCTCTTTCAGACTCACCTGCAATACTTTCCGTAAATTTTCATGTTCGATCATCTTCTGTATTCCAGGATTATAGCTGTTAAAAATCCTCAAAATACATCACTTACAAAAAATCTTGCAGATATCTTATTCTATATAATCATCAAATTTCGTCAGATGTCCCATCAGCTGCATCTGGGAAAAATTATTCTGACGCAATGCTTCATACAGTACAACTGCCACAGAATTGGACAAATTCAGGGAACGAATGTCACTGAGCATCGGGATTCGTACACATCTGTCCTTATTATGTGCCAGAATTTCTTCCGGAATGCCGGCACTTTCTTTGCCAAACATAATATAGCAATCTTCTTCATAGGACACTTCTGTATACACGTTCTGCCCTTTCGTTGTTGCCATATAAATCTTTGCTCCCGGATTTTTCTCCAGAAATTCCTGATAATTTACATAGGTTGTTACATCCAGATCTTTCCAGTAATCCATTCCTGCCCGTTTGATCTGCTTTTCATTCAGCCGGAAACCAAGCGGTTCGATCAGATGCAGGCGTGTACCTGTTGCTACACAGGTACGCCCGATATTTCCTGTATTTGCCGGAATCTCCGGCTCATACAGAACAATGTTTAATTTTGCCATAATTTATGCTTCCTTTTTCTCTGCACGAAGCTTCTGTACAAAACGCTCCATGCGGTCTAATGCCTCTTTCAGTGCTTCCAGTGAGTATGCGTAGGAAATTCGCAGGAATCCTTCGCCACAGGCACCAAATGCCGTTCCCGGAACAACTGCTACTTTCTCTTCCTGTAAAAATCTGGTTGCAAACTCATCGGAAGTCATGCCGAATTCCTTAATACACGGAAATGCATAAAATGCGCCAAACGGCTCAAAGCATTCCAGTCCCATTTCTTTGAAACGGTGCATCAGATAACGACGACGTCCATTGTATTCATCCCGCATATGAGCCACATCTTCATCTCCGTTTTTCAGCGCAGATACGCCTGCATACTGGCTTGTCGTCGGTGCACACATAATTGCAAACTGATGAATTTTCAGCATCTGCTGTAAAATCACCTGCGGACCACAGGCATATCCGATACGCCATCCGGTCATCGCATGAGATTTGGACAGACCGTTAATATAAATGGTACGATCTCTCATTCCCGGCATGGAAGCGATGGATACGTGTCCGTCCTCTGTATAGGTCAGTTCTGAATAAATCTCATCTGTAATCACATACAGATCATTTGCGACGATCACATCCACTAACGCTTCCAGATCCTCTTTCTCCATAACCGCACCCGTCGGATTGTTCGGGAACGGAAGCACCAGAATCTTCGTCTTTGGTGTAATCGCAGCTTCCAGCTCTGCTCTGGTCAGGCGAAACTGATTCTCTGCTTTCAGTTCAATGACCACCGGTACACCGCCTGCCAGTCTGGCACACGGCAGGTAGGAAACATAACTCGGCTGAGGAATCAGTACTTCATCCCCCGGATCCAGCATCGCACGCATAGCGATATCAATTGCCTCACTTCCGCCGACAGTAACCATGATTTCATGATTATAATCATAATTTAATCCATATTTCCGGTTCAGGAAATTGGAAATCTCTATTTTTAATTCTTTTAAACCAGCATTTGAGGTATAGAACGTTCTTCCTTTTTCCAGAGAATAGATACCCTCATCACGAATATGCCATGGTGTGTCAAAATCCGGCTCACCAACACCAAGAGAAATTGCATCCTTCATTTCACTTACAATGTCAAAAAACTTACGGATACCGGATGGTTCAATTTCTGTAATTACTTTTGATAATGGGTTTCTCATGGTGTCATCAGCATCCTTTCATCTTTCTCTTTTTCAGCCATAATGGTTCCGTGATCTTTGTATTTTTTCAAAATGAAATTGGTTTTTGTACTCAGTACGGACTCTAAAGGTGAAAGTTTGTCTGATACAAACTGTGCTGCTTCGCGCAGTGTACGTCCCTCGATGGTTACAAGCAGATCGTAACTTCCGGAAATCAGATATACTGCATTTACTTCCGGGTAATTGTAGATACGCTCTGCGATCTTGTCAAATCCCTGTCCTCTCTGCGGTGTTACACTTACTTCGATCAATGCTGTGACTTTCTCAATATCTGTCTTATCCCAGTTGATCAGTGTATGATATCCGCAGATAATGTGCTCTGCTTCCATTGCTGCAAGTTCATTTGCCACGCTGATCTCATCCTCTCCGAGAATGATTGCCAGCTCTTTGATGTCAATACGACTGTTTTTTTCTATAAAAGTTAAAATCTTTTCACGCATTGTCAATATCTCCTTCACATTTCTCAACAATTGATACCCTATCATATTCAGACTGCATCATACGATGACTCGTACATCTGAAATATAGTATGTTTAATACGTCTGCATTCCCGCTCGCGGCGGTTCCAGGAATCTGCGCTCTTCCTCATTGATCACCACTCTGTCATTTTCTGCCGTAGCTTTTCCTATCACTACGGCCGGAATCCCCTGCTGTTTCAGATCAAGTACCAGGCGATTGCCATCTTCTGCTGCCAGAAGCAGACTTCCGGTGGATCCAAGCTGATATGGATTCAGATCAAAAAATTCACAGATTTCTACAGTTTCCTGCCGGATTGGGATTTTCTTTAATTCGATTTCAAGTCCGACGCCAGAAGCTTCCGCCAGTTCCCACAACGCTCCGAAAATGCCGCCTGTGGTCACATCATGCATGGCTCTCACGCCAGACTTCACGGCGGTAGCGGCCTCCGGTATAATGGAAAAATACTGTTCAAACCGCTCTGCATCATCCAGAAGATGCCCCGGATAACGTGACAGCAGTTCCTCTCTGCGATTGTGGGCCAGTTTTGCTGTCGCCTCCAGTCCGATCCATTTTGTTACGATGACATCATCTCCCGGCCTGACCCCGCCCGTCGAAATAAGCATGCCTTTTTTGGCTTTTCCGACTGCTGTCATGGACACGATTGGTCGGTTAACGGCATCTGTCACTTCTGTATGCCCACCCAGTATCTGTACCTGCAGCGGTTCACATTCCTGTGCGATGGTCTGAACCATACTGCGCATTTCAGGTTCTTCCACACCCGGTGGCAGAAGTGCCGTAAGCATCAGACCAACCGGCTGTGCTCCTCCTGCTGCCAGATCGTTCAGATTCGCATGTACCCCGCAGCGGCCATCCAACGAGTCTTCCCAAATCACCGGATCCGAGGAAAGCACTGCCACTTCATCTTCCGCGACGAAAAAAGCAGCACAATCTTCACCAACTCCCGCCGCCAGACATACATCCGCTCGTTTAAAATGCAGTTGTTTTAATATGGAACGTTTTAAAACGCTCTCTGCTAATTTTCCCTGTTTCATTATTCTGTCAAGATTCCCTTATTATGCTACAAAGAGACTGCCTCCTCAGACAGCCTCGTCATATTACAGCTAAAGCCAGCTGTCAGTTACAATTATATCAGTCGAATATTTTCCGTCTGTTTTACAGTTTACTTGCAGACAAGTCTGTTTCTCTTAAAATCAAGTTTCCTGTCTTTGCTACTGCTGTCCTGCTGCCTGACCCTGTGTCTGTGCAGCATCCGTTCCCTGCTGGGACTGATCCGGCTGAGCAGTGTTGTCTGCCTGATTATTCTGTGTTGTGCCATCTGTTGGCTGTGTCTGCGCAGCATTTGGATCTGCCGGCTGTTCCGGCTGCTGTACAGCATTTTTCCACTGTTCTGCCGCTGCACGGATTGTGCCTTCATCCTGAGTGGCAATCGCAGCCTTCATTGCCGCTGTTGCTTCCGGATTGGCAGAAGATGTACCAACTGCAAAAATCTTCGGTGAAGCTTTATATGTGGTCTTATTAAATACATCTCTGCTCTGTTCCACACCATCGACTGTCACAATTTTCCATAAACGGGCTGATTTTCCTTCGTGGGATCCCTGCGTTCTGGTAATGGTTCCCACTGCATCAGCAGAAGCCTCAAATTTCACTCCTGGATCCGTCGTACTCAAGGTCTCACTCACAAAAGAAACCTTACGATTGGCCGGTCTTGTCTCCTGACCATAAATTGTAAAAGATACATTTGATCCGCTTGCATGACCTTCGATATAAATCGGAGCTTCGGTATTATTCTTGAATTTAAAATCCTTATATTCGCCTGCAATCGCAGCATCTGCGGACGGATCCACATAATTTACGATCATGGAATGTCCGGAACGCTCTGTCACTTCCAGTTCTGCCCGGATTACGGCATTATATAACGTCGTAGATACCTGACAGATTCCTCCGCCGTAAGCATCTACCGTCGTTCCGTTTTCATAAGCTCCTGCAAGTTTATATCCGTTATCTGCATTAAACGGTGCAACTGTATTATATACAGAAAACTCTTCTCCCGGATAAATCACGCTTCCGTTGATTTTTTTGCTTCCGTTTGCAATATTTGCCTTTCTGCCGGATGCAGAGGATGCATAATTTGTTGTAAATGTCCCAAGGACATCTTTTACTTTTGCAAGTTCTTCCTCGGATCCTTTCGGTTTGCTGATCTCAGCAGCCAGTTCTACCGTATTATTCTCTTTCCAGCCATCCTGAAGGCTTTTATCAATGGCATCTACCGATTTTGCCACATCCACCACAATACCATCCTGACCTTCGATCACCTGAAAAGAACCATTTTCTCTCTTCAGTCCAAAATCTACCGCATCTCTGTTCAGTTCAGAAGCATGCTCTTCCAGATAACCGGTCGTCTTCTCTGTATCAACAGTCAACGGTAAATTAAATACTTTATCTTCATGCTCCAGGTCTTTACCGGCTTTATAGCGGGCAATCAGATTTCCACTTTTACCATATGCGACTGCCTCGTCCACACTCGCCTGATCTTTCCAGGAAACCCCGAGTTCTTCTGCTGTCGCATCCACGGACACATCATTGATGGTCAGCTTCATTACCTGATCTGCCAGATTGTCTACATATTTCTGAACAGCATCCACCGCTTCTTCTTTTGTCATTCCACCAACGGACACATCACCGATAAAAATACGGTCCGCAATGACTGAATTTTCTTTCTTCTGTGCTTGTGCAGTCTGATGACCAAGTCCTGCTGCCAGCAGTACTGCCGCACCAAGAACCGGTAATACTCTGATCCATTTTTTCATTCTATGTTCACCTTTCTGTTGCCACTGTCACCTGTTTTACCTTCACCCGGCCTATAATACCCCAAACGTATTATTGTTCAAAATTCCTATCAGATTAATAATGCGGATAAAATACCCGTAACCACCATAGCTACCAGTACAATTACTACAACTATAGATGCTAATACTCTCTTTTTCTTTGACTTTTTATACATGTTCTGAACCCTCCTGTTTCGGAATTCTTCCATACTTCGCATAAATTCTGTCAATCATACGTGACGCCTCACCTTTCGTCAGGCTGTCAATTTCGATATCAGATTCTATTCTATGATAAATCAACAAATGATTCAAGTCTCTTTTTTGCGCCGGTGTCAACGGTCCCTGTTTTTTCACTTTGTAATTCAACTGTTTTGGTGCAAATAGCCCAGGTTCTGTCTCCTGATACTTCTTTTGCAACCGCAAAAACAGTTCTGCCGTCGCTTTTGCATCATCCACAGCTCTGTGCGCATGGGCTCTGCTGATCTGAAAATACATACACAGAGACTCCAGTGATTTTTTCTCCGGCTCTTTCAATACTTTTCTGGCAATTTTCAGCGTATCAATTGCCGGTCGATCCCACGAAATTCCACAATTTACCGCACATTGTTTCAAAAATCCATAGTCGAATATCACATTGTGTCCCAGTAAAGGCGCATCCCCGGCAAATACCAGAAAATCCTGTAATGAATCCTCTGCTTCCGGTGCATCAGCTACCATCTCAGCTGTAATTCCGGTCAGCTCCGTAATGTGTGCGTCAATTTTCCGATGTGGATTCACAAATGTCTGAAACGTATCCTGTATCTCGCCGTCAACGATCCGCACGGCTCCGATTTCCAGAATCCGGTCTGTTTTCACCTGCAGGCCGGTCATTTCCAGATCAACCGCAATCAGTTCTCCGGCTGTATTCATACCGTTTCTTCCTCCATCTCTTTCGCTGTGATCCGGCTGACAGCCGCAGCATTTGTCAGCGGATCTCTCCGTTCATAATCGAATAAAAACCAAACCGGCTCTTTGTCCTGATGATACTGTCCCTGTTCATCCAGCCAGTAAAATCGTTCCAGATGACAGTACTTTTTCTCCATGCCATGCATGCGCAGATAACGGGATGTTTTCTTTTTCTCCAGTGCCAGATTCTGCGCCCAGACCGGACGGCTCTTGGATTTTTCAATCTTATACAGATCAAAGATCAACGCCTCCTGATATGCTTCTCTTCGCTCCGGATCCACTGACACAGCAAAATCCAGTACAATTTCTGTGCGACGCACACGATTATGACTGCAGTCCAGATAACCGTGATCTCTGTAAAAATGTCCCATATCCAGGAACATCTGGAAAGAACTGTTATACTGCTGTTCCAGAACGGCCAGAAACGTTAGGAACTGACCACTGTTATAATGAAGTTCTACCATTTCCTCCACAAGACGAATCTCAAGCATCTCATCATACGATACCCATTTACTTGCCATAACCTCATAAGGAGGTTTCGTCCGATAGATCAGACCATATTCTGATGCATGTTCATACATATAAGAACCTTTCAGAACTTTCAAAAATCCAAGCTGTAACTGCTGCGGATGTAAGGCATAAATGTCATCAAAAGATTGCTGAAATCTCTGATAATCCTCAAAAGGGAGTCCCGCAATCAGATCCAGATGCTGATGAATATTTTTGCCTTCTTTTACACGGTTTACCGCCCGATACACTTCATCCAGACGCATGGTACGGTGGATCTCGCGAATCGTATCACCATTGGTAGACTGCACACCTATTTCCAGCTGAATCAGCCCCGGGCGCATATCTGAGATCAGCTCCAGTTCATCCTCACGCAGCAGATCTGCTGAAATCTCAAAATGGAAATTGGTGATTCCATTATCATGTTCTTTGATATACTTCCAGATTCCCATGGCATGTTCGTGCTGACAGTTAAAAGTACGATCCACAAATTTTACCTGCGGCACCTTTGCATCAATGAAAAATTGTAATTCCCTGTATACAAGCGGCAGACTGCGAAACCGCAGCTTTTTATCTACCGATGACAGACAGTAACTGCAAGAAAACGGACATCCACGACTGGATTCATAATAAATGATACGATGTTCAAAATCCTCCAGATTGGCATAACAAAAAGGAAGTTCATCCATTGGAAGCAGTTCCCGCAACGGGCGGATTGCTACCGTTCCGTCTGCCCTGCGGAAAGAAATGCCATCAATCTGCTCCAACAGTATCTCCTTTTGTTCCGGCACACTTTTCTTTCCTGCTGCACATTGCTCAAAATATGCACACAGTTCTGTCATGGTACGTTCGCCTTCTCCCATCATAATGCCGGTGATCGCCGGATTTTCCTTCAGAAAACGTTCTGTCTCAAAAGATACTTCCGGTCCTCCCACCCAGATCTGCACTTCCGGTCGCAATTTATGAAATTCTGCTGCCAGTTCCTTTACATATTCAATGTTCCAGATATAACAAGAGAACATCATCACATCCGGTTTCTGACGATATATTTTTTCCAGGATATCCTCCAGCTGATTATTAATGGTATATTCCGCCCGTTCTATTTTATGTCCATGTGCTGCCGCATACGCCTGCAGCGAATAAACGGCCAGATTGGAATGTATATATTTTGCATTGATCGCAGTCAGTAAAATCTTCATAAGTAAGGTTCCATCTCTTTTCTATCAGATTCTCTCATTCATTTTCACTTTTCATAAGTATTTCATACGATACCACAATCCCCGGGAAAAGAAAAGTACTTGCACTCTATATTCGAAAAAGCTAAGATAACAGTGATAAAAACTATGTTTTCAAATTTTTGAAGAAAGGCTTTCTTAATATTATGATTCAAAGACAGGATATTTTTAATATTAACTTCTATAAAAAAGAGCGGTTCCACGGCAGCTATAAAGGGATGCATTATCTCATCGAAAAATTTTCACCGGATGAAGATGAAACTGTACTGCGCGTAACCGTCTGGCCTGGTCCATACAACTTTGACACCACACCGGACGAAAAAAAGACCTGCACCAGCTTCCCCTTTACCGAGGATGGACTGACACAGGTCTGTGAATACCTGAATGAATTTCATCAATCTCATTATCCAAATCGCACAAAAATAAGTACCCTGTAGCACCTGTCTGTTGTTTCACTTATAAACCATGCAAACAGCTTAGTGTACTGTCTCATTCACATTTCGCATAATGGTGAAAATGAATGCGACAGTATACTGGTGTTACGGGTACTTATTCAAATATTATCACTTACAGTATCTTTTTTATATAGATGCACGTTCGGACTTCTTTATGAATTTTTTCCGAGTGTGCATCTGATTTTTTACTCTCCGTGTTTTGCTACTCTCCGATCGCATCCGTACGAATCACAAATTTCACACTTCCAGTTATATCATCTTTCAGACCTGAGAATGTATGATAGGAAGATCCGGCATCCAGTACTTCATCCACACGATCCAGCAATTTTTCTTATTTTTCTTTTCGTACGAATACCTACCCAATACACAAAACACTTTTGTTTGACAGAAAATCGCAGAATTTCCTGTTATACAAAAAAAACAGCTCATTCGCCCAAAATATAAAGCGGATAAACTGTAAAAGAAAAAGCGGGTGATGGGAATCGAACCCACGTATCCAGCT
>CABRZK010000082.1 GCA_902475415.1 uncultured Eubacterium sp. | reverse complement strand
ATTCTGGTACTGCGCTGTCTGCACAAAACCGAAAGCAGTTATCAGCTGCATTTTTCAAAATTGAAAATAAAAAAAGAGTATATGCTGCAGATTTTTCAGGTCGGTATTCCGGCGGGAATTCAGAGTACGGTTATTAATCTGTCAAACGTATTATTGCAGTCTTCCGTAAACTCTTTCGGTTCGACGGCAATGGCCGGTTATACGGCAGCTAATAATCTGTTTGGATTTTTGTATGTGTCAGTGAATTCTGTTACCCAGGCCTGCATGAGTTTTACCAGCCAGAATTATGGCGTGGGAAAACTGAAACGAATGGATCGTGTATTGCGTGACTGTATTATTCTGACCGTCAGCATTTCACTGATCATTGGTGTGGGTGTCTATATTTTCGGACCGGAGATTCTGCAGATTTATACGACCGAAGGTTATTCAGTGTGCAATGGAGATTTTATTGTATACAACAGTGACCTATTTCCTGTGTGGTCTGATGGATCTGTTTCCGGGAGCACTGCGAGGCATGGGACATTCCGCTGTACCGATGATCCTGTCAGTAATCGGTACCGTAGGAACTAGAATTGTCTGGATTTATGGAATTTTTCCACAGCACAGATCACTGTCTGTATTGTTTATTTCCTATCCGGCGTCCTGGATTTTAACTATTTTGATGCAGGTAGTGTGCTTCTACTTTGTAAGAAGACATGTGCATCGGACACATCAGGAACTGAGCGCGAATATAACGAAGTAGTGGTGAAAAAAGAGATAGCCTCCGGCGTATTGCTAAGATGCGCAGGAGAGTATGCCATGAGTTGCATGACGCGCATCTCGCAGCAAGAATGCCGGTGCATTCCTGAATGTAAATACTGAAGTTAATAAATTGATAGAACAGGAAAAAGGAACATTTCGATATACTTATGTTTTACCGGAATGTTCTTTTTCGATGACTGGGAAATTTTTGCGATTTTATGAAGAAAAACAAAAATTGAAAGTGCTCTCAGATTTTTTATGAGGTAACCGGTTTAAAAACTTTTCGTGGAAAAGACTTTGAGCGTACAGTAGCAAATCAATAAGGGAGTATTATGGAAGAAAAAAGAATTAATTATTTACAGATTATATATTATACCATTGCCGGAATTCTGGTCGGCATCTTAGCGGGTGCCATTGATGCGGTATTTGGCAGGGTGTTACTTGCCATCACAGATTTCCGAAATAATCATGTGATGATATTAGTGCCATTTCTTGGAGCAGCCGGTGTACTGATTTTATTTTTATATCAGCGTTTCAGCCCGAAGGCGCAGAAAGGCATGGGACTGATCTTTGATACCGGTTTTGAGAAAAATGAAGAAATTCCGAAAGCACTGATTCCGCTGATCATGGTTTCTACCTGGATCACGCATTTGTTTGGCGGAAGTGCCGGCAGAGAAGGTGTGGCTGTGCAGATCGGTGCGACATTATCCCACGCGGTCGGCAGAGGACTGGAAAAAACACCGCTGGGAAAAGCAGGAACAGGAAGTAAACATCACGGAAAAATCTTTCTGATCATCGGTATGGCAGCGGGATTTGGCGGTTTGTTTCAGACACCGCTGGCGGCAACATTCTTCGCATTAGAAGTACTGGTAGCAGGCGCATTGTTTTATGAAGCATTGCTTCCAGCTATGGCGGCAGCCTTTACGGCAAGTTTTACTTCTCATTTGCTGGGACTGGAAAAATTCTCGGTGGCAGTGACAGATACACTGGTGTTTGATGCAAAAACAATCGGCAAACTGATTATCATTGCGATTATTTTCGGTATTGCCGGAGGAGCATTTTCGTATTTTCTCGCGCTGGCAAAAGAAAAAATGGCGGCATGGATCAGGCAGCCGTATATCAGAATTCTTGTTTCCGGTATCGGATTATCCGTTGTATTTTTATTGCTGTTTCAGGGACGTTACTGCGGACTTGGAACAAATCTGATCGCAGCAAGCTTTGCGGGAGAGCAGGTGTATGCTTTTGATTTTATTCTGAAGGCAGCACTGACGATTATAACTCTGGCAGCAGGATTCCAGGGTGGCGAAGTGACGCCGTTATTTTCCATTGGCGCGACCTTGGGCGTCCTTCTGGCTTCTGTCTTTGGACTTCCGGTGATGTTGATTGCAGCACTTGGCTATGCGGCAGTATTTGGAAGTGCCACAAATACTTTGCTTGCACCGATTCTGATCGGCATTGAAGTATTTGGCGCGGAGCAGGCAGTTCCTTTTGCTATCGTGTGTATGATTGCCTTTGTGTGCAATGGCAACCGTACTATTTACGGAAAGCAGAGAATCTCAAAAATGCTGGATTTCGGAAAAATGTAACAGAATACATCTGAAAATCGTGGAAAAATGTTACAACACATAGGTAAAAAATGCGGAAAAATGTTACGACACAGGGGTAAAAGACATGGAAATCTGGAACGCATGCGTTCCAGAACTAAACGGAATACAATTATAAAAAAGTATTATATTACCTTCTTTAGAATAATTTTCATACATTTTCACATAATAGCATTAAAAGCAATATCTGGCATGAGAAGAAAGAAAATCCATGCGAAATCGATTATGGAGGAAAATTATGAAGGCAACAGGAATTGTACGGCGGATCGATGATCTTGGGCGTATCGTCATTCCGAAAGAAATCCGAAGAACCCTGCGTATCCGGGTGGGCGATCCACTGGAGATCTTTACGGAGCAAAATGGTGGCGTGATTTTGAAAAAATATTCTCCGATCGGAGACCTGAGTACGTTCGCAGCGCAATATGCAGATGGGTTGGCAGCGGCCAGCGGAAGTCTGGTATGTGTGACAGACCGGGATCATATTATTGCAGCAGCCGGAACCGGAAAAAAGAATTACGAAGGCAAACCAATTAGTCAGGAGATGGTGAGGCTGATAGAAAATCGGGGAAGTCAGGTGTCGGACAGTCAGGAGAAAGTGTGCTGTAAGTTGACGTTAGATGATAACATGTCTTATCAGACCCAGGCACTGTCAACCATCATCAGCGAAGGAGATGCTATCGGAGCCGTTGCTTTCTGCAGCGGAGAACCAAAAGGTACCGTCGGGGAATTGCTGGAAAAACTGGCACAGGCTGCGGCTGTGTTTCTGGCAAAACAGGTGGAACAGTAAGAAGTTTGACAGAATATTTTGAAAAATATCGAATTGAATAACGGGAGTGTTGGAATGATGTTTTGTTGGTGGATGCAAGGAGAAATAATATTCCAACGCTCCTGTTTTCTTTTTTATAGGAAATTTCTTAAAACGATTTTCAAAATGAAAGCACTTCGTGTGCGGAACAAAAGCAGAGATTTATAAGATTTTTAGCGCATGAGTAAAATGTGATCTAAAATATCCCAGGTTTTGTGGCATGAGATGGATTTCTGTGTTAATATTATAGAATGTAGAACGCGAACATATATTTGGTATTTGTTTCGGAAATATATCAGATTTGAGATGGTTTACGCTTTTAGAGCGTATTTGAAAAATCATTCCAGCAATTTATATCCCCACTTTTCAGTAAATTTTGCAGAATACCTTTTTAAATACACTCTGGAGTGAGTAAGAAAGTTTATCAAAGGAGAACTTTATGAGATTTATACATATCGCGGATGTACATCTGGGTGTCCTGCCGGATGCCGGAATGCCCTGGAGTGAAAAAAGAAGTCATGATATCTGGAACAGCTTTCGCATGGTAATCGAACAGGCGAAACATCAGCAGGTAGATCTGCTTCTGATTGCAGGAGATCTGTTTCACCGTCAGCCATTAAAACGAGAACTGAAGGAAGTTGCTGCGTGGTTTGCAGAAATTTCGGAGACAGAGATTGTACTGATTGCGGGAAATCATGATTATCTGCACCCAAAGTCTTACTATCAAACTTTTGCATGGCCGGAAAATGTTCATTTCCTGATGAAGCGGGATCTGCAGGCGGTTACGCTTGAGCATATTCATACGACAGTATACGGATGCAGTTTCTGGAATCAGGAAGATGGCAGAACAGTGTATGATGCTGCAGGGTTACAGGAAGCGCTCAGACACGAAAAGAAATCTTCCAATCATAAAGGACAACCGTCGTTTTTTTATTCGACAATACCAGGGTCGGCATCTTCCACCCATTCGATAGCATCAGAGGAACCATACAGTTCTGAAATCCAGATGCCGGATCTGCGAAAAAACGAGGACTTAAACTCAACAGGACGGAGAAATTACCGGATTCTCCTTGGTCACGGCGGTGATGACAGACATCATCCTTTCCGGGCGAATGACATTGTGCAGGCCGGATTTGATTATGCAGCGTTTGGTCATATCCATAAGGCAGCACAGCTTGTTCCAAACCGTGTTATCATGGCAGGATCACTGGAGCCGACTGACTGTAATGACTTCGGTCCGCATGGTTTCTGGATGGGAGAGCTGACAGAACATGGCTGTAAAGTGTCTTTTTATCCGATAAAAAAATGCGAATATATCTGTCAGGAGATAAATGTAACACCACAATTATCTTTTTATGCAGTGTCAGAACTGGTTCAGCGGACACTGCAGGAGCGGGAAGACTATCAGATTTCACATATCATTTTACATGGATACCGGGATGCAGATACGGAAATGCCGACAGAGCAGATTGTACAGATGGAACGTGTTGTGCGTGTCGTGGATCAGACAGAGCCGGATTATCAGTTTGATATGCTGAAACAGAAATATAATGGTACTTTATTGCAAAAGTATATTGACGTCATGGAACAGTGCCCGAATGCTACGCTGAAGAAAAAATCGTTGTATTATGGGGTTCAGGCAATGATGGAGGCTATGGAAGAAGGACAGGAGAAAAAGGGATGATCATCAGAGAGGCAAAGATTCAGAAGTTTGGAAAACTGGAGCAGAAAGAATATCATTTTTCTCCACAGATTAATGTTATTTACGGCCCGAATGAATCAGGGAAAAGTACGCTGATGCAGTTTTTGAAGGCGATGCTGTTCGGGCTGGAAAAGAGCCGGGTCCGAAAAACACTGGACTCCTATAAAAAATATGAACCCTGGGATACTCCGGCATATTTTTCGGGTTCCATGATTTTTGAAACAGGAGATCAGCAATTTTTTCTGGAACGCAATTTTTATCATAAAGAACAGCGTGCACGGCTGGTAAATGTCCGGGATGGGGAGGAGCTGTCCCTGGAATATGGAGATCTGGATATGTTGCTTGGAAATGTCAGTGGCAGAGCATATGAAACGACATGCTGTATCAGTCAGGAACAGGCACCGCCGGGGACGGAGCTTGGAGTACTGCTGGAGGATGAACGCAGCAATCTGGCACAGACCGGAAGCGGTGAAATCCAGCTGTCAAAAGCATTACAGAATCTGGAACAGAGACGAAAAAACAGAGAAAAGCAGAAAAAGGAACTGGAACAACAACGAGTGTCCAAAGTCCGTCAACTGGAGGTAAAACAACAGGTGTTGGAGCAGGATATCTGTACACTGAAAACACAGAAAACTGTACAACAGACACAGGGGGACACAGTCAGGGAGCAGGAAGCGAAGATCAGAAAAGATGCAGAACCATTATTTACGAAATATAAGGAAATCTGTCGCCGGGAAAAAGATGCAGAGAAGCTGGCAGAGCTGGAGCAAATAGAACGAAAGCGAAAAGAGGAAGAAACCGAAACAATGGTACCGGAGAGCCGGAAAACTTTTTCTCCGCTGGTACTGATTGGCTGTGCAGGACTGCTTCTGATTAACATTATACGCGGACAAGAGGTTATTCCACAAAATTTGCCAGTCATTCTGAATGTAGTCTGCATTATTTTAATCGGAGTTGGACTTGTTTTTTCCTATGCAGGGAAGCGGAAACAGAAATACTGTGTTCCGGATACGATCGTTCGGGAAGAAACGATTGGGCAGGCTGAGAAGCAATTGTCCGTAATCCGACAGAAGAAGAGCGAGCTGGAACAGGAGTTGCAGCAGCTGAAAGAAACACAACAGAAGATTCAGATAGAGACGGCACGACAGGCTGGAACAGGTGAGCAGATTTTAAATCAGATACAGGAAAAAGAAGTGGCGGCAGAGAACCTGAAGGAGCAGATACAGGAGTTGGAGGATCAGACAGCCGAAGAACAAAAACTGGAGCAGGATATTCAGGCATTGCAGCTGGCTGCAGATACAATGCAGCGTCTGGCTGCCCAGATGTCAGATTCGCTCGGAAATGTCCTGAACCGGGAGATGAGTGAAATTCTGGCACAGATTACAGGAAATACGCACAGAACTTTAGAGATGACAGACGGACATGGTATTGCTTTGCGTGAACAGACGCAGAATCATGTTCCTGAAGCATACAGTCAGGGAACAATGCAGCAGGCATATTTTTCCTACCGGATGGCGGCGGGGCGCATGCTGATGAAAGAGGAACCGTTACCGTTTTTACTGGACGAAACTTTTGCAAACTATGATGAGGAACGACTGCGGCAGACACTGCGGTGGCTTGCGAAGCAGGAAAACCAGATTTTTATCTTTACCTGCCGTGAGAATGAAATGGAACTTCTGAAAGAAGAGGAGATTTCTTACACAGAGATCCGGCTTGATGCATGAGGATAAACGGATGACGGAGACGTTTTTGAAAAACAGAGGAGGAGAACTGAGATATCGATGAGCGGGACGTTAGAAGAAAAGAAAATGATGACTTTAAAAGAAAGTGAGAAATTTTGCACAGATGAATTATTGCGTGCAAAAATTCCGGGAAAAGAGACTGGCATTGAGGTAAAAACCGGAATCTGTGGATTTTGCGGTGGAGAGTGTCTGCTTGATTTTTATGTAAAAGACGGAAAAATTATAAAAGTGGAAGGCAATCAGACGCATCCGGGAGCATCCGGACGTGTCTGTGTCAAAGGTGCCGCACTGAAACAGGCATTGTATCATCCGGATCGTATTTTATATCCGATGAAACGTGTCGGGACCAGAGGAGAGGGAAAGTTTGAACGGATCAGTTGGGAAGAAGCTCTGGACACTGTTGCAGAACATATGCAGACTGTAAAGAAGAGATATGGAGCTGAACAGACAATGATCTATATGGGACATCCCAAATGGTTTCGCCCGCAGATTACAGATTTTGTGAATAAATACGGAACACCGAATTATGGGACGGAGTCAAGTACATGTGCCTATGCACTTATGATGGCAAATCAGTGCAATTTTGGCAAAAATATTATGTTGATGCCACCGGATTTCAACCGCTGTAATACGCTGATTGTCTGGGGAGTGAACCCGTTGTACAGTAATTCTGTCAAAGGAGGTGCCGGATTTTTGCATGCGGTGGAGCGTGGAATCAATATCATCGTGATTGATCCGAAATGCACACCGACGACAGAATATGCGACATTGCATCTTCGCCCCATACCGGGAACGGATGGAGCACTTGCACTGGGCATGGCACGGGTAATCATTACAGAGCAGCTGCAGGACAGCGCCTATATTGCAAAATATACTGTTGGTTATGAAGCGTATCGGGATTATGTTATGGAGTTTACCCCGGAGAAAGTAGAAAAAATTACAGGTGTTCCGGCCGATGATCTGATACGGGCGGCACGTATGATTGCTGCGGAGGGGCCGACTTCTCTGATGATGTCTGCATCTCCTGTAGTGCATAACATAAACGGAGTACAGAATGGAAGAGCTATCGGGCTTCTGATGGCACTGACAGGTAACTTTGGCCGACCGGGTGGATTTGCAGGTCCCGGACCGGCAAGAACAAGGCTGAAAGATGCATTTATGCAGTCCGTTCAAGATCGGGATTATCAGAAAAATGGTTTGAATTACGGAGAATTTCCGGCATGGGACTGTCTGTCTTCCAGAGAACTTCAGGTAGAGCGTATGGCAGATTTTCTCCTTGGAAAAGGAGCATATCCGATTCGCAACCTTATTGCTTTTGGCATGAATCATCATATGTGGCCGAGACCGGATCGCGTGGAAGAAGGTTTGAAAGAAACAGAATTTTTTGCCTGCGCGGACATTTATCTGAATGAAACATGTAAATATGCAGATATTCTTTTGCCGGTGGCAACTTCGCAGGAGCGGGAGCAGATTGAACTTTTGACGCCACAGACAGTCTTTTATCAGCAGAAAGTGCTGGAAAATATGGGAGAAACGAAGAATGATATCGAAATTCTTCTGGAACTGGCAAAACGGCTTGGTTTTTCGCTGGGAGATCCGGTATATCATACTTATGAGGAATATCTTCAGGATCGTCTGACACCGACAGGACTTACTCTGGATGAATTAAAATCACATAATTATGTAATGCAGGCGAAAAAACTGATGCCGGAACGGACAACAGAGGATATTCTGAAAGTCCAGACCCCAACAGGAAAAATAGAATTTACATCGACCATACTGGCATCCTGTGAAAAAGAGGGACATGAAGCACTTCCGGTATATCATGATTTCCGGGAGCATTTGCCAATGGAGAAATACCCGTTTGTATTAACGACAGGCAGCCGCAAACCGCAGCTGTTCCATTCGCGTACTTATCGTCTGCCATGGCTGGTTCATATGGAAACCTGCCCGGTAGTGGAACTTCATCCGGAAGATGCAAAACAGTGTGAGGTAACGGAAGGAGATCTGATTACACTGGAAACACCGGTGGGCAGTATGGATATGAAGGCGGTTGTAACAACATCCTGTCTGCAGGGAGCGGTAAATGTTTATCATGGAGCAGAGCAGGGAGATATTAACCAGTTGTTGGATGACACCTATATCGACCCGATTTCCGGTTTTCCGGGGTTTAAATCGTATTGTTGCAAAATCAGGAAAAAACAGGAGGCAGAGGCATGAGCAGAGTAGTATGTGATGAAATCCGCTGTTCCGGATGTCTGGCGTGTGTGGCAGCCTGTCTGGACCAGCATTATGAAGGTTCGGATTATGATGCAGTACCACTGCGCAATTACCGGAGAAAAAAGAGAGAGCACAGTGATCTGGATACTTATGTTACAACAAGCTGTCATCACTGTGAAACTGCAAATTGTATGGAAGTGTGCAGATCTGGCGCACTGACAAGGGATGAACGTGACTTTGTAATTGCAGACCGGACAAAGTGTCGGGGCTGCAGGATGTGCCTGAATGCCTGTCCTTATGGAATACCAAAATTTGATGCAGAAGGCAAAATTGTGAAATGTGATGGCTGTTCAGTACGGGTGGCACTTGGAATGGAGCCGGCTTGCGTGCGGGCATGCAATACGGGAGCCTTAAAGCAGGAAAAAAGATTATAAAAATTTTAGTTGTGTTCTAATCAAAGATATGAGAGAATAAGAGATAATTGTGGAAAAGT
>CABRZK010000081.1 GCA_902475415.1 uncultured Eubacterium sp. | reverse complement strand
AGCAATGCGGAACTTCCGGTGACAAAAGGAGTTGCCATGGAGGTCCCACTTTTGGAAGTGTAACCGCCACCGGGAGCAGCAGAGATGATATTTACTCCGGGGGCAGCCAGATCCGGTTTGACGCGATGTTCCATCCGGGTAAAACCGCGACCGGAAAATGACGCATAACTGTTAAAGGTTGCGTTGTAGGCTCCAACGGAAATGACTTTGGATGCAGTAGATGGAATTGTAAGAGTGGTATCTTCCGTGGGGTACAAAAATCCGGTTCCACTTCCAAGCACAGATTGTCCCGGAAGCCACAGATCATAAGTTCCGGACACAATACGACGTGGTGTCAGCGTCAGTTCCCAGAGACCGGCATCAATAAAATTGCCCTGTGGGATAAAATCCAGATAAATTTCCTGACTGGTGCTGTAAGGACTGGGTTTTCCATAATAGACGAGAAGCTGCGTGGAACCAACCGAAAAACGGTAAGTGCCGAGCAGTTCCTGAAATGGGCCGATGACAGTGCCATTCGGGTGACGCAGGGATATTTCAATTTCATCCGAATAGGATTTCCAGAGCTGCAGATTCACCCCAGATTCATAATCACTGACAGAAAATGGAATGACAGCAGGAGGAAAACGACCTGGAGCATCTGATACAGATGTACGGGAAGCAGTTTGCAGAAAGTTTCCGGAAGTGTGAATTCTGGAAGCACCTTCATTGCCGGTTCCGGTGATGATACAGGATTTCCAGTAGGAAGCAACGTTATCCAGATAAGTTTCCAGCAGACTGGAACCGTCATGAGAACCATAATTATTACCAAAACTCAGATTGACAGCCACCGGCATGCGAAGGGAAAATGCTTTTAGCAGGACATAATCTACAGCACGCATCAGTTCAGTTGTCTGTGGAAATCCATCTGGATCAGAAACACCGAGTTTTACAATGAGCAGTGAACTTTCCGGAGCGACACCGCGATATTGACCATTCGATGTACGTCCGTTTCCGGCAGCAATCCCGGCCACGTGTGTGCCATGGCCGGACAGATCCCGGCTTGGAACAATCTGGTAGCGTTCCTGTACAGAAGAAGCCTGTAAAGCCTGATTAATGTCCGATTCTGAGAAAAAGCGATCGAGTGTCTGATCCCAGAGTTCCAGAATGCGGGTGGAGCCGTCTTCCCGGCGAAAATCAGGATGTGCATAGTCGATGCCGGAGTCAATGATGGCAATGAGTATGCCGGAACCAAAGAGATTGTTTTTGGCGGGATTTGGATTGGCAGGAGTGCTGTTAAGGATGTTGTCAGTTGGAGTAGTATGAAAAAAATCAGAATCCTGGGATGGGTTTTGCGGAGTGAAAGAATCAGGAGATTCCGGAAATGTAAGAGAATCAATGTTTTCCAATATTCTGGTATTTTCGATTATTGGAGAAAGAGATTGTGTAGGCGTAATTGTCTGCAAGGGCGTAATACAGGATGCTGAGCGCCCGGTATTCACTGCAAAAAAGAGCCGCTTGGGTTTTTCCAGATATTCAATTTCCGGTTGGTCAGACAGTGCGGCAATCAGATTTTCGGGTACTGTGAGAATACCATAGCCATTTAACAGCGGGGTCAGAGAAATTTGCGGAAACAGTTCCAGAATGGCATCAAAGCCGCCAGATGCTTTTGCAATAACTTCCCAAGTGCGGTCAACATCATGAAAACCGATATTCAGTTCCAGAGATTTTTCCCGTTCTTCTTCAGTGGCATCCAGAGCAAGATTGAGAAGATTTTCCAGTTTTTCGTTATTCAAAGAAGGCTCCTTTCTATGTGAAAAATTTGAATTCGAGAAAGCTTTGGCATTCTTCTGAGCATTTCTTTGTCTGATATTATGATATACGCACAGAGAGTTTTCGTGATTCGTAATCTGGACAGTATCGGTAGTTCGATGTTATACTACTGATAATACAGTGGAAAGGCAGGTGCTAAGCTGAGTTGGCAAAAACAGTCAGCATAGGAAAGCAGGATTTTTCTTCTGGATGAATATGATACACCGATGCAGGAGGCCTATATCCATGGATATTGGAATGCATTCACTTCTTTTCTGAGAAGTCTGTTTAATGCGACATTCAAGTCGAATCCATATCTGGAACGTGCAATTCTGACCGGAATTACGTGGGTATCGAAGCAGTCAATTTTTTCGGATCTGGATAATTTAAATGTGGTAACAACAACGTCCGAAGAGTATGCTACTTATTTTGGATTCACGGAGCAGGAAGTATTTTGTGCATTGGAGTCGTTTGGACTTGCAGATAAAATGGAACAGGTGAAACTATAAAACCGGAGCAGATTCATCATTATGGCTTTGTATTTGAGGGTAAAAAAGTACTGATTGGGGGACAATAAAAAATGAACATCAGAATCATAAAGGAAAAAGAGCAGTTTGAACAGTGTGAAACGTTTGAAATTACACATCTGCTTTGGGGGACAAAGGAAATACCACAGACATACGGAAAAATAGCCTGCTGGAAAGACCACGGTTTTCTGGTGGAAATGACCTGTGAAGAGGCAGAACCGCTCAGAACATATACAAAAATGAATGATCCGGTAAGTTTGGACAGTGGAATGGAAGCGTTTCTTGGTTTCTGGCCGGATGAAACACCATTGTATGTCAACGTAGAGATGAATGCCAATGGAGCGACACTGATGCAGTATGGAACAGAACGCTCAGGTCGGACATTTTTTACAGAAGAGCAGATCAGAAGATGTCAGCCACAGGCTGTGATTTCTGAAAACTGCTGGAAAATCAGTTTCTTTTTGCCATTTGAACTTCTGGAAGAAATCGGTGGGCAGGTTTCACAGATTCCCGGAAGTAAAATTGCATGTAACTTTTATAAAGTATGTGAAGGTGGCATCAGGGAACAGATTCACTATGCAAGTTATGCACCGGTGGATGTGCCAGAACCGGATTTTCATCGGCCGGAATTTTTTGGAGATGCACAGCTGGTATCTGCATAGAATATTCTTGCGAAAAAGCAGCTTATATAGTAGAATATAGCTATTCACAGACAAAAAGAGGTTCCATTCACATGCAGGGATGCCCTGTATGTGAGTAAGGAAAAGAGAGATAGAAGATGAAAAAATTGTACAAATCAGAGGATAACAAAGTGATATGTGGTGTATGTGGCGGACTTGGAGAGTTTCTTGGGGTGGATCCGACAATCGTCAGACTGATCTGGGTCGTACTTGCACTGGCAGCGGGAAGCGGCTTACTGATTTATCTTCTGGCAGCAATTATTATGCCGAGAAGACCACTGGATTAGAAGACAAAATGGTCATTTTAGCGAATTTATAATAATATTGAATGATAGACTTACTGGGTAAGGATTCGGAAAACAACTGAAATCAATATGTGAGCAGTGAAAAGATGATAATCTTTTCGCTGCTCTTTGCGTTTAAGGGAAAACCGAGAAAAATGCTAGGATATCATGTGGATTCTGCAAATGATTTCCTAAGATAAAGCGAGACTATCTGTAAGGAATCGTTGAAATGGTCAGTTGTATGAAATGGATAAATAATGATAATTGAAACGGTCTGTTCCATGAAACAGATCAGTCATAGCGATGATTCGTTGTGCATGAATTAAGTACAGTAAAAACGTACAGAATTTAGATAAATTAAAAAACAGAAAGAGAGAAATAAGATGCTGGAATTGAAAAACGTGTCTTTTGAAGTGTCAGACGAGAAAGCACAGAAAGAAATTATCAGAGGAATTAATCTGAAGATTGATGACAACAAATTTGTAGTCATTACAGGACCAAACGGTGGAGGAAAATCCACCCTTGCAAAATTGATCGTGGGAATTGAAAAACCGACCTCCGGTCAGATTTTATTTAACGGAGAGGATATTACAGAAAAAAGCATTACCGAGCGTGCCAAGATGGGTATCAGTTTTGCTTTTCAGCAGCCGGTACGCTTCAAGGGAATCCAGGTGCTGGATCTGATCCGCATGGCAGCAGGACGCAGAATGAGTGCAGCAGATGCCTGTCAGTACCTGTCTGAAGTAGGACTCTGCGCAAAAGATTATATCAACCGTGAAGTAAACGCCAGTCTTTCCGGCGGTGAGTTGAAACGAATTGAAATTGCTACCGTTCTTGCGAGAGGAACACAGCTTTCCGTATTTGATGAGCCGGAGGCAGGTATTGATCTGTGGAGTTTCCAGAACCTGATTCAGGTATTTGAGCGCATGCAGGAAAAAACAAAAGACGGATCGATTCTGATCATTTCTCATCAGGAGCGTATTCTTGATATTGCAGATGAAATTGTTGTGATTTCCGCAGGAGAGATTATCAAGCACGGACCGAAAGAGGAGATTCTGCCACAGTTGCTTGGAACGTCATCTGCAGTAAATATGTGTGAAAAATTTAACCGTTAGAAATCCATATTGAAAATAAATGGATGAGACGAAAGCAGAATAAGAAAAAAATGAAAAATACTTGGAAATATCAGGAAAGAATGAGGAACAGATAAATGATGGATGAAATTCAGAAAAGACTTCTGGCAGAAGTAGCCGATCTGCACGGAGTTCCGGAGGGAGCTTACAATATCCGTGCAAACGGTCAGATGGCAGCCAGAAATACAACGGCAAATATTGATATCGTATCAAAGACAGATGTCAGCGGTATTGACATTTATATCAAACCGGGTACTGTAAATGAAAGTGTACACATTCCGGTTGTTTTGAGCCAGAGTGGTATGAAAGAAATGGTGTACAATGATTTTCATATCGGAGAGGGCAGTGATGTTGTGATCGTTGCAGGCTGTGGCATCGATAACTGCGGCGATCAGGATGCGGAGCATGACGGCATTCACCGCTTTTTTATCGAGAAAAATGCAAAAGTAAAATATGTGGAAAAACATTACGGCGCCGGAGATGGTAAAGGCAAGCGCATACTGAATCCTGGTACGGAAGTGTACATGGAGGAAGGAAGCTATATGGAGATGGAGATGGTCCAGATCAAAGGTGTGGATTCCACAGTCCGTGATACAAAAGCAGAACTGGCAGCAGGTGCCAAGCTGGTTGTCCGTGAGCGTCTGATGACACATGGTGATCAGAGTGCGGTCAGTGGATATAATGTAAACCTGAACGGAGACGGTGCAAGTGCAGATGTTATATCACGTTCTGTTGCAAAAGACAGTTCTTATCAGAAATTTGATTCCAGAATTACCGGAAATGCACCGTGCAGTGGTCATACGGAATGTGATGCAATTATCATGGATAAAGCGCGTATTCTTGCAATTCCGCAGCTTGAGGCAAATAATCTGGATGCGGCACTGATTCATGAGGCAGCGATTGGCAAAATCGCCGGAGAGCAGATTATCAAACTGATGACACTGGGTCTGACAGAAGAAGAAGCAGAGGAACAGATTGTCAATGGATTCCTTCGGTAGTATATGCTTTTGTACTAAAATGTGTACAAAAGATCAGTAATCCACTTTTTGCATAACAAAAATGGAATACTACTAAAATTTAGTGAAATATTGTTAAAAAATATACGATATTAAAGAGCCCCGGGGACTGGCCCGGGGCTTTTTGATGCAAAATGTACATTTGACTACGAAATGAGATGAATTTATAATAAATTTACACAAAGAGGAACAAGATTGTGATATAATACTGGTAACTGGTCAAATGGTAAAACCAATACGGTTGCAAGACATTTGACGTGCGAAAAAACAGACAATCAATAAGTTTAGGATAGGATACAGGTTTGGTTGTTCTGAGACAGAATAGGTATATGGCATCTGAATAAGAAACAGAAATGCACAGGCATTTTTGATATACAGGAGAAAGTATTGTATCACATCTTATGTATGTAAAATTTAAGGAGGACAAGTATGAAGATTTTAGGTGTTTCACTTGGAACAAAAAATGGAAACAATGACACAATGTGTCGTGTAGCTCTGGAAGCAGCAAAAGAGAAAGGTGCAGAGATCGAATTTATCCACCTTCTTGACTGGGATATCCAGTACTGCTCAGGTTGTGTTGCATGTTCCCGTGGCCTTGTAATGGGCAAAGGAATGATCTGTTCCCGTCAGGATGATTTCAAAGCATTCTATGAGAAAGTAATCGAGGCTGATGGTGTTCTGTTCGTAGATCCGATCTTCGAGTCTGGTGCAACAGGTTTATACCACTCTATCACAGACCGTATGGGACCGGGACATGACACAGGTATGATGAAAATGCTTGACGGCAAACTCAAAGAGGCTGGCAAAGAGGGCCTGAACCCAAGATACTTCCGTCAGAAAGCTCTTTCCTTCGTAGGAATCGGTGGATCTGACTGGGCAGTTCGTTGTGAGACAGACCATGCTATGTTCGCTCTGAGCCCAGGATGGAAAGTAGTAAACAATGAGTTCTTCTCCTGGTGTAAAGACGTTATCATGCAGGATGACAAAGTTGAGCGTATGAAAGAAATCGGACGTAACCTTGTAGATGCTGTACAGCAGATCATCGATGAGGATATGCAGATCGAGGGATCTGAGCATACATCTCTGTGGAAAGGTAAAGAAGGCGCTTGCCCACATTGTCAGGGTAACAACTTCTACATCTACCCGGGTACAACACACTGCGTATGTGAGCTGTGCGGACTTGAGGGAACACTTGAGATCGTTGACGGAGCATTCAAATTCAAATATGAGCCGGAGACAGAGCATCATGCACATGACATCCTTTCCGGAAAATTCTTACATGGACAGGATATCTTTGAGAACGAAGGTCGTCTGATGAACCTTTACAAAGATCCGGAGTTCAAAAAACGTAAAGAGCATTATACAGCAGTATGCGAGCCGACACCAGCTCCATCCAAACAGAAATAATTGATCAGCTTAGCTGATAGAAAAGTCTATAACAGGCGGGGACTAGAGGTTCCCGTCTGATATGAGTTATAGAAATAAGAGAAAAGAGGGTATTTAAAAATGGCAGATTTCAAATTCGAACCAATGAGAAGTCTTATCTACGTTGACTGCGTAAGTGAAGACTACAGACCAAAACTTCAGAGATGGCTTTACAAGACACATGTTCCGGACAGTATCTCTCAGTTCGAGCCATATGTAACAAAATATGCATTCTACCCATCCTTCCCGATTCCACCACAGGGTGATCGTTTCGGATATGCAAGAATGCAGCTGACAGAGCATCATTGGTTAGTAAGCGACCTTGATCCGCGTCTGGAGATCAAAGCAATTGCTGAGACATTCCCGATGGATGTACTTGTATGGCAGGGACAGATCCCGGCAGCAGCTCATACAGACGCTCAGGTCGATTCTGACGGAGATGCAGGAAATGCAGCCCGTAAATCCAACAATGCAGAAGGAAATCCATTTATCTTTGCATTCCTTCCGATGTGGTGGGAGAAAGACCTCAAAGGAAAAGGACGTACAATTGAAGATGGCGCAAACTATCGTTTCAATATGACTATCGGTTTCCCGGAAGGCGTAGACAAAGCAGAGGGCGAGAAATGGTTATTTGAGAAAGTTGTTCCGATCCTTCAGGCAGCTCCGGAGTGTACCCGTGTACTCGCAAGTGCAGTAAAGAAAGACATCAACGGATGCGTAATGGATTGGGTACTTGAGATCTGGTTCGAGAATCAGTCCGGATGGTACAAAGTAATGGTAGATGATATGAAAGCACTGGAGAAACCGTCATGGGCTCAGCAGGATGCATTCCCATTCTTAAAACCATACCACAATGTTTGCAGTGCAGCAGTAGCTGATTATACACCAAGCAACAACCTTGCAAACTACCGTGGATACATCACAATGAGATAAAAAAGAAGGTTGCAAAAAAACACCTTTAACAAGACAACGCTCAGACCTAAGGTCTGAGCGTTTTTTGCATCATGAATTGTTAATCTGATTATATCTGTAACGAAGGCTATCGTGACATTTCGGTATCCGTGTGGTATACTTGAAAAACAGGAAAAAAGAAAACTACGTACTTCAGGGAGTATAGAAATACAATGGAAGTATGTAAAAACAGAGGAGTAACTGATATATGAACGTAGGGATAATTACAGCCAGTGACAAAGGCTCATGTGGAGAACGGGAAGATCTCAGCGGGGCAAAAATAGTGGAAATTATGGAAAGTAACGGTTATACGGTTCGAAAAAAAGTGATTTTGCCGGATGATCAGAGACAATTGCAGGAGGAAATGATTGCCATGTGCGAGGATGATATTCAGCTGATTCTGACCACGGGCGGAACCGGATTTTCCAAACGTGATGTGACACCGGAGGCAACAAAAGCCGTGATTGAACGTGAAGTTCCTGGAATTCCGATGGCAATTTTGCAGTATTCACTGACCATTACAGAGAGAGCGATGCTCTCACGGGCTGCTGCAGGTATCCGCGGAGAGACGCTGATTGTCAATCTGCCGGGAAGTCCGAAAGCAGTGGACGAGGCATTGAATTACATCTTACCATCATTAAAACACGGATTGGACATTTTGCTGGGAAATGATGCGGAGTGCGCCAGAAAATAATAATTTCGGAAAATAATAATTCAGAGGAAGATGCAGGAATTATTGTAAAATCCGGTAAACATACAAACAGGCGGATAAAAATAGAAAAGAATAAATATAGAATACATGGGAGATAGATCATTATGAAACTGATTCGAACAGAAGATGCGGTAGGGCATGTGCTCTGCCATGACATTACGCAGATCATCAAAGGAGTCACAAAAGATGCGGTATTCCGCAAAGGTCATGTGGTGACAGAGGAAGACATTCCGGTATTGTTGTCTGTCGGAAAAGAACATTTATATGTCTGGGAAAAAGATGATACCAAATGGCATGAAAATGAGGCGGCAGAGATTCTATATGATATCTGTGCCGGTGATAACATGCATCCATCTGAAATTAAAGAGGGAAAAATTGAACTGATCGCTGATATTGATGGAGTGTTGAAGATTAACCGTGAAGCACTGGTGGCAGTCAACAGTCTGGGAGAAATGATGATTGCTTCCAGACACGGAGATTTTCCGGTTCATGCAGGTGATAAACTGGCAGGAACCAGAATCATCCCACTGGTTATTGAAAAAGAAAAAATGGAACGGGCAAAAGAAGTTGGTGGAACGGAGCCGATTTTTACCATTAAACCATATCAGAAGAAAAAATATGCCATCGTCACAACCGGAAGCGAAGTATTTAAAGGACGTATCAAAGATACTTTTAGTCCGGTTATACGTGAAAAAATGGCAGAGTATCCAGCCGAAGAACTGGCGCAGATTTATGTGGACGATGAAAAAGAGCACATTTTAGATGCCATCAGAAAACAGATCGCGGCGGGAGCAGACCTGATCATCTGTACCGGCGGCATGAGCGTGGA
>CABRZK010000080.1 GCA_902475415.1 uncultured Eubacterium sp. | reverse complement strand
CCAGACAACCGGTAACTATCCTGGAAAGGCAAAGACCCCACAGCAGCTGATGGATGACATGGAGATGGCTATGAGTCTGATGCCTGGTAAAAAGAAATTAAATCTGCATGCATGTTATGCTATATTTGAAGATGGCGAATTTGTAGATCGTGATAAGATTGAGCCAAAACACTTCAAAAAATGGGTAGAGTTTGCGAAAAAACATGACATGGGCATTGATTTTAACCCGACCTTTTTTTCCCATGAAAAAGTAAAAGACGGTCTGACACTCTCAAGCCCGGATGAAGAAACACGGAAATTCTGGATCGAGCACGGTCGTGCATGTATCCGCATTTCCCAGTATTTTGCAGAAGAAACCGGTGTACCGTGTGTCATGAATATCTGGACCGGAGATGGATACAAAGATATTCCGGCAGACCGCATGGGTCCGCGTATGCGTTATCGTGATTCCATCGAGCAGATTCTGGCTGAACCGCATGATCCGAAGCTGGTAAAACCGTGTGTAGAGTCAAAAGTATTCGGAATTGGCGTGGAGTCCTATACCGTTGGTTCTGCAGAGTTTTCACTGAATTTTGCAGCTTCCCATGAAGGATGTCTGCCGTTGATGGATAATGGTCATTATCATCCGACCGAGGTGGTTTCTGATAAAATTCCTGCAATGCTTGTATTTTTTAATGAAATCGCACTTCATATTACCAGACCGGTACGCTGGGACAGCGATCATGTGGTATTATTTGATGATGAGACAAAAGAGATGGCAAAAGAAATCGTACGCTGCAATGCATTAGACCGTGTATACATGGCACTGGATTATTTTGATGCAAGTATCAATCGTATTTCAGCATGGACCGTTGGTTTCAGAAGCTGGCAGAAAGCATTATTAAACGCAATGCTGACTCCAAATGCAATGCTGCAGAAACTGCAGGATGAAAATGAGCTTACAAAACTTATGGTGCTTCAGGAAGAGTTAAAGACAGCACCATTCGGTGATATCTGGGATGAATACTGCAGAAGATGTGGTGTGGATGCAGAAAGCGCAGCATGGTTTGCAAAAATCGAGCAGTACGAGAAAGAAGTACTTGCAAAACGTCAGTAAGAGAGCAAAAAATGAATATACACATTGCACAATCGAAAAATAATCGGGATTGTGCAAACGGAAACAGGCAACGGAACAGAAAAGACGTCTGTGAAACTATAAGTAGTAGAAAAGAGGATATATTATGAAATTACTGGATGCAGAATTTGTACAGGGATTCATCCGCATGGCAAATGACGGATGGGAGCAGGGATGGCATGAGCGCAACGGCGGAAATCTGTCCTATCGTGTAAAACCGGAAGAAGTGGAGTCTGTAAAAGAGAACTTTGAGACACGGGAGTGGCAGCCAATTGGAACCACAGTTCCGGATCTGGCAGGAGAATATTTTCTTGTTACAGGCAGTGGTAAATATTTCCGTAACGTGATCATCAAACCGGAAGATTCCATGTGCATGATCGAGTTGGATGAGAAGGGCGAGAACTATCGTATCGTCTGGGGACTGGTAAACGGAGGTCGTCCGACTTCTGAACTTCCGTCTCATCTGATGAATCATGAAGTAAAAAAACGTGTGACTAACGGAAAATACCGTGTAATCTACCATGCGCATACGACAAATGTGATCGCACTGACTTTTGTACTTCCTCTGACGGATGAAGTATTTACCCGTGAACTCTGGGAGATGGCCACAGAGTGTCCGGTTGTATTCCCGGATGGTATCGGCGTGGTTCCGTGGATGGTTCCGGGCGGACGCGAGATCGCGGTTGAGACAAGCAAACTGATGGAACAGTACGATGTTGCAATCTGGGCTCATCATGGTATGTTTGCAGCAGGGGAAGATTTTGACCTGACCTTCGGTCTGATGCATACTGTAGAGAAAGCAGCAGAGATTCTTGTGAAAATGAGATCCATGCAGCCGGAAAAACGACAGACTATCACAGCAGATGAGTTCCGTCATCTGGCAAAAGATTTTGGTGTGACATTACCGGAGAAATTCTTATACGAGAAATAAAAAGCAAAATAGTAGCATAGCTACGGAGAAACCCGGTACAGGTGTCCCCCCCGAATGGTGCGAGTGAACAGTAACGAATCAACGTGTATTACAGAAAATCCGGATGACAGTCTTTACAAGTTTTTTCACAGGTATTAAAATAAAGTTGTCCGAAGTCAGAACAATGGACATTTTATTTTTAATGCATGAGAGAGGAGAAACATCATGATTAATGCAGCTTTTATTTATGTAGCACCAGGACAGAATCCACAGGAGCAGAAGGCAGTGATTCCTTCCGATACTCTTACATTACATGTGGTGGGATGTTCCACTTATGAGCAGGCAGAAGAGGCAGCAAAGAAACTGGTTGCTGATGGATGTGGTGCCATTGAACTGTGTGCAGGATTTGGTAATGAGGGAATTGCCAGAATTAAAAAAGCAGTGGGACCTGAAATTCCGGTAGGAGCTGTAAAATTTGATTATCATCCGGCATTTGGCTTTAAGAGCGGAGATGAATTATTCCAGTAAAATATGCAGTTGATGGATGTGAAGCGATAAAGAAATTGGTCTCATGGCAGCAGACATAGCTGTGAGAGAGTGAAGCAAAGCAGAAAAGCACTTTGACCTTGGTTCAGTTTTGAAAAGGGTTGAAGTGCTTTTGTTTTGGATATTTTTACAGGAACATTTTCGGAAAAATTTTAGAAGAGGAATGATATCCTTTGTTTGGTGGGGCAATTTCTTCGGCGGAACAGTTGTATTTTTTTTTCGTGTATGTTAGTATTTGTTGTACTGATGAGAGTTAAGAATGTTTTAAAGAGAGAAAAACGGAGGAATACAATTTGAGCAAAGTAGCGATTGTAACAGACAGTAACAGTGGTATTACTCAGGCACAGGCAAAAGAACTTGGAATCCGTGTTATGCCGATGCCGTTTTATATTAATGAAGAAATGCTTCTGGAGGACATTGATCTGACCCAGGAACAGTTTTATGAGAGATTGACAGAAGGAGCAGATATCCATACATCTACTCCTGTTTTGACGAATTTTACAGAGCTTTGGGATGAATTGCTGGAGAAATATGATGAGATCATCCACATTCCGATGTCCAGCGGACTTTCCAGTACCTGTTCTACAGCGATGATGCTGGCACAGGATTACGACGGAAAAGTATTTGTGGTAGATAATCAGCGAATTTCCGTGACACAGCGTCAGTCTGTAATGGATGCCATGGAGCTTGCAGCAGCAGGTAAATCCGGTCAGGAAATCTATGATAAACTGATGGAGAACAAGATGGAATCCAGTATTTACATCATGCTGGATACTTTATATTATCTGAAAAAAGGTGGACGTATCACTCCGGCGGCAGCAGCACTTGGCACATTGCTGAAGCTGAAACCGGTTCTTCAGATTCAGGGAGAGAAACTGGACGCATTTGCCAAAGCCAGAACTGTAAAACAGGCAAAAAGCATCATGATCAAGCAGATCAAGGATGACTGTGAGAAACGTTTTGGTTCTGCAGACGGAACAGGTGTACATATTTCCATGGCTTATACCCATGACCTGGCAGCTGCAGAGGAGTTTAAGAAAGAAGTACAGGCCGCATTCCCGGATCATGAGATCGTTCTGAACCCATTATCCTTAAGTATTGCATGTCATATCGGACCTGGATCTTTGGCAGTGACGGCGACAAAAGCAATCGAGGTAGATGCATAGATGGATTTTGAAAAATTAAAAGAAATCCGTAATATGGGATTTATCAAACATGCAGGAATTACAACGACAGAACTGCGGGAGGGATACGCAAAAGCGGAGATTGTGCTGGATGAGAGGCATGCCAATCCAATTGGTTCTACCCACGGTGGAGTACTTTTTACACTGGTGGATACGGTAGGTGGCGCAGCAGCGACCAGCCGTGGCAGATACGTGACCACTGTTTCCGGTAATATCAATTATCTGCGTCCTGCCATGAATTGCAAAAAGCTGATCGGAGAATCCAGGGAAATCAAGGTCGGAAAGAAAATGTGTGTCTATGACGTTATGATCACGGATGAGAATGAGCGTGAGATCGCAAAGGCAACCATGACCTATTTTTATCTGGACAAGATTAACGGGGATGATTTTCTGAACTGATGTTTCCGGATACTGTTTTTCTGATCATCAGACAGTAAAGGTCAGAAAACAGTCAAAAAATGTATGTGGAACAAAATAATTATAAGTTATACTAATGAATATGGGATATATATTAGAAAAAAGATTTTACATCTTGTATATTATCGTGTATAATCATAAAGTAAAACGGAAAATAAAAAAGGCAGGTTTTACACCTGTCTTTTATAATGCCGAAGGAGGAATCTGTAATTATGGTAAAAGCTGTAGTAGGAGCAAACTGGGGTGATGAAGGAAAAGGTAAAATCACCGACATGTTGGCAAAAGAGGCAGATATTATTGTTCGTTTCCAGGGTGGCGCAAACGCGGGCCATACGATCGTGAACAATTATGGTAAATTTGCACTTCACACACTTCCGTCAGGATGTTTTTATGGACATACAACAAGTATCATCGGCAACGGTGTTGCATTAAATATTCCGGTACTGTTCAAAGAGATCCAGGATATCGTTGAGAAAGGTGTACCAATGCCAAAAATTCTCGTATCTGACCGTGCACAGATGGTTATGCCGTATCATGTGCTGTTTGATCAGTATGAGGAGGAGCGTCTGGGTGGTAAATCATTCGGTTCCACAAAATCCGGTATTGCACCATTCTACTCAGATAAATATGCAAAAATCGGTTTTCAGGTAAGTGAATTATTTGATGAAGAGCTTCTGAAAGAGAAAGTTGTTCGTGTATGCGAGACAAAGAACGTTCTGCTTGAGCATCTGTATCACAAACCACTGTTGAATCCGGATGAGTTGTTGGAGACTCTGCATCAGTATAAAGAGATGGTAGAGCCGTATGTATGCGACGTATCTACTTATCTGTGGAATGCAATCAAAGAAGGCAAAGAAATCCTGTTAGAGGGCCAGCTTGGTACATTAAAAGATCCGGATCACGGAATTTACCCGATGGTTACATCTTCCTCTACACTGGCAGCTTATGGTGCAATTGGTGCAGGACTTCCGCCATATGAGATTAAAAAGATCATCACAGTCTGCAAAGCATATTCAAGTGCAGTAGGAGCAGGTGCATTCGTCAGCGAGATTTTTGGTGATGAGGCAGATGAGCTCAGAAGACGTGGCGGTGACGGCGGTGAGTTCGGCGCTACAACAGGAAGACCGAGACGTATGGGATGGTTTGACTGTGTGGCAAGTAAATACGGATGCCGTCTGCAGGGTACCACAGACGTTGCATTTACTGTATTGGATGTACTTGGATATCTGGATGAGATTCCGGTATGTGTAGGTTATGAGATCGACGGTGAAGTAACAACTGAGTTCCCGACCACATCCAAACTGGAGAAAGCAAAACCGGTATTAAAGACATTACCGGGATGGAAATGCGATATCCGTGGAATTAAAAAATACGAAGATCTTCCGGAGAACTGCCGTAAATATGTGGAGTTCATCGAGGAACAGATCGGATTCCCGATTACCATGGTTTCCAATGGACCGGGCAGAGATGATATTATTTACAGATAATTATTTCATAAATGTAAAGAAAGCAGCTGAGAGTATCAGCTGCTTTCTTTAGGTTTGGGGAGGACTTTTTCAGCGTATATTCGTTGACGGCAAATCAGGATTGCTTTGTTGTGTAAAACCTCTTTTTACTCTAGGAATAAAACACAAGAAAAATATTGTTGTTTTGTGTAAAATAATGACAAAAAGTAAAATAATTGTAAAATTAATTGTAAAAAATATTTAGAAAAACGGAAAATTCACTTTAAAAATTAGTAAATGTGCAGTATAATATTTGTGTTATTTATACTGACCAAATAGAAAGTATAAGAGAAATACTAATTTTCAGAGGGGGATATGAAGTGGAAAAAGAAATTATTGCTATGCTGCTTGCTGGTGGACAGGGCTCCAGATTATATGCTCTGACACAGAAGCTGGCAAAACCTGCAGTTCCATTTGGCGGAAAGTATCGTATCATTGATTTTCCGTTATCCAATTGTATAAATTCCGGTATTGATACCGTGGGAATTCTGACCCAGTATCAGCCATTGGTTCTGAATGAATACATTGGAAATGGACAGCCATGGGATCTTGACCGTTTACACGGAGGTGTCCATGTGTTGCCACCATATCAGAAAGCATCAGGCTCAGACTGGTACAAAGGTACCGCAAATGCTATATATCAGAATATTTCGTTCATAGAGCGTTACGACCCGAAATATGTCATCATCCTTTCCGGTGATCAGATCTGTAAGCAGGATTACAGTGATTTTCTGGAATTCCATAAGCAGAAAGGTGCTGAATTCAGTGTGGCTGTTATGGAAGTGCCTTGGGAAGAGGCATCCAGATTTGGACTGATGGTTGCAGATGAGAATGATAAGATTACAGAATTCCAGGAGAAACCGGCCAATCCGAAGTCGAATCTTGCTTCCATGGGTATTTATATTTTCAACTGGGATGTATTGCGCAAATATCTGATCGAAGATGAAGAAGATCCGGAATCTGAAAATGATTTTGGTAACAATATTATTCCAAACTTACTTCGGGATGGCAGAGACATGTATGCATACCATTTCAGTGGATACTGGAAAGATGTCGGAACAATCTCATCTCTGTGGGAAGCCAATATGGAAGTGCTGGATCCAAAACACAGCGGTATCGATCTGTTTGATGACGACTGGAAAATCTACAGCCGCAACAGTGGTATGACGGGTCATAAGATTGGAATGAATGCACAGATTAAAAATTCCATGATCACAGACGGATGCCGTATCGATGGTTCCGTGGAGCATTCTGTACTGTTTGCAGGTGTGAAAGTTGCACCTGATGCTGTGGTGAAAGATGCAGTTGTCATGGGCGGTACAGTTATTAAATCCGGTGCTGTTGTAGAGCATTGTATCATTGGTGAGAATGCAGTGATCGGTGAAAATGCAAAAATCGGTGTTGTAAAAGATGGCGAAGATAAGGGTGTAGCAACGATTGGACCAGGTGTCTATATTGGAGATGGCGCTATCGTTGGTTCGAATGCAATGGTTCGAGAAAATGTAAAGGACGGTGAGGAAGAATGGTAAAGTCAAATATAAGTGCACTGGGAATTATTTTCCCGAATTACTATGATTCTCTTATCCCGGAACTTGTCAATGAGCGACTGATGGGATCCATTCCGTTTGCAAGCCGTTATCGGATGATTGATTTCGTTTTGTCTAGCATGGTAAACAGCGGTATCAATAATGTATCGGTTCTTGTGCGTGAGAAATATCATTCTCTGATGGATCACCTTGGATCTGGTCGTGAGTGGGATCTGGTTCGTAAAAATGGTGGTCTGACAATCTGGCCTCCATATGCAGAAAAAGGTATGAATCTTTACAGTGGACGTATCGAGGCACTGGAACATACATTGGATTATCTGAAAAAGCAGAAAGAAAATTATGTCATTATGGCAGATACTAACGTTGCTGTCAATTTTGATTTCAGAAAAATGGTGGCAGCACATGAAGCAAGCGGTGCGGATGTTACGGTAGCTTATACTGTAGAAGAAATTCCGGAGGGATCACTGAAAGCAGAGAATGCCAAGAAAGATATGTATTATACCTTCGATTTTGATGAAAACAGTCGTGTGGTGAAATGGCATATCAACACAAAAGAAAAAGGTGTACATAACCTTGGCATGAATATTTATTGCTTCAATCGTGAGTATCTGATCAACCTGATTGATGACGCTTTTATTCGTGGAAATGTTTATCTGGAGAGAGATATTCTTGCAAATCAGGTGGACGAGATGAAGATTTATGGATATAAGTATAAGGGATACTGTTCCAGAATCTGCGATATGAAGAGTTATTTTAAAGAAAATCTCAAATTGCTGGAAGATGAAAATCTGGAAGGTCTGTTTGCTGGCGAACAGATTTATACAAAACTGAGAGATGATAATCCGACCCGTTACATTGACGGTGCAGTTGTAAAAAATACAATGGATGCGGATGGATGTGTCATTGAAGGATATGTGGAGAATTCTTTTCCGTGGAGTTAAGATCGGAAAAGGAGCGGTTGTGAAAAATTGTGTATTAATGCAGGATACCGTAGTAGAATCAGATGTAAAAGCAGAATATATCATTACTGATAAAAATGCAGTAATTACATCCGGAAAGGAACTGAAGGGAGCGGATTCTTTCCCGGTATATATTGCAAAACATCAGACTGTATAAAATCCGGCATATAAAAAGCGTAAGTTTATAGGTTGGCATAAAAAGGAACTGTGCATGCAAATTGTAATAAATTTGTATATGGCACAGTTCCTTTTTTATAAAATGATTGACTTTGCAATGGTTGTGGGGTTTACTATGAAAAGAAGTAATAGTAACAGGAGTGAAAAAATGGAACGAAATCTTACAACGGGAAGTATTTTGAAAAATATGCTTTATTTTTCTTTGCCATATCTGCTGTCTTATTTCTTACAGACATTATATGGTATGGCGGATTTATTTATTGTAGGTCAGTTTGACGGTGTGGCGAGTACCACGGCGGTTTCTGTGGGCAGTCAGGTTATGCACATGCTGACCGTTATGATTGTTGGACTGGCGATGGGAACGACAGTAACGATCGGGCAGGCAGTAGGAGCCCGGAACCGGGATAAAGCAGCAAAAACGATTGGGAATACAGTGATTTTATTCATGATCGTTGCGGTGGTCATGATGGCGGTACTGTTATTACTGGTTCATCCGATTGTGTCTGTGATGTCTACACCAAAAGAGGCTGTGGCAGGAACGGTTTCTTATCTTACGATTTGCTTTATCGGTATTCCGTGTATCACAGCTTACAACATTATCAGCTCTATTTTCAGAGGATTGGGTGATTCCAAAAGTCCAATGTATTTTATTGCCATTGCATGTGCGGCAAATATAGGGTTTGATTATATTTTTATGGGAGCGATGCATCTGGGACCGGCAGGTGCAGCACTGGGAACAACACTGGCACAGGCCCTCAGTGTAGTGATCGCACTTTGCGTGATTAAAAGGCGGGGAATCGGAGTTCCCGTACACCGGACAGATTTCCACCCACAGAAAGAAGCAATGGGACAGATTGTGCGGATCGGAGTGCCGATTTCCTTACAGGATGGCCTGATTCAGATTGCGTTTATCGTAATTACAGTAATAGCCAACCGCCGTGGACTGAATGATGCAGCAGCAGTTGGTATTGTGGAAAAAATTATCAGTTTTCTGTTTCTGGT
>CABRZK010000079.1 GCA_902475415.1 uncultured Eubacterium sp. | reverse complement strand
AGCCAGCCGTAACTTCGCAAACAAAGTATGGAATGCATCCCGTTTCATTATGATGAACCTTGGCGATGAGCAGCCGACCAAACCGGAATTGGATGATCTGCTTCCGGTAGACCGCTGGATCTTATCCAAAGTAAATACTCTGGCAAAAGACGTGACAGAGAACATGGATAAATACGAGCTTGGAATCGCTGTTCAGAAAGTATATGACTTTATCTGGGAAGAGTTCTGTGACTGGTATATTGAGATTGCAAAAGTACGTCTGTACAAAAAAGAGGAAGATCCGAAAGCTGCCAATGCAGCACTCTGGGTCCTGAAAACCGTACTGACCAATGCATTAAAGATGCTGCATCCGTATATGCCATTTATCACAGAGGAAATCTTCTGCACTCTTTGTCCGGAAGAGGAGACCATTATGCTTGCTCCGTGGCCGGAATTCAGAGAAGACTGGGTATTCCCGGTTGCAGAAGCAGCAGTGGAAAAAATCAAAGAACTGGTAAAAGGTGTTCGTAATACCCGTTCCGAGATGAACGTTCCACCAAGCAGAAAAGCAAAATACTTCATTGTTTCTGCAGATTCCTCACTGCGTAAGATGTTTGAGGAAAATGTAGACAGATTCGGACATCTGATTTCTGCAAGTGAGATCCTTGTACAGGCTGATAAAGCCGGAATTCCGGAAGATGCAGTATCTGTCGTTATTCCGAATGCCGTTGTATACATTCCGTTAGAGGAACTGGTAGACATGGCAAAAGAGAGGGAACGTCTGGAGAAAGAGAAAGCAAAACTTGCAAAAGAGCTGGCACGTTCCAACGGCATGTTAAGCAATGAAAAATTCTTAAGCAAAGCACCTCAGTCAAAAGTAGATGAGGAAAAAGCAAAACTTGAGAAATACAAACAGATGATGGAAGACGTGGAAAATCGTCTGGCACAGTTAAAATAATATGAATGAGAACATGAAACAGGCAGTGGAATTTCTGTATGAGATTCCGAAGTTTACCAAAAAGCACAGTCTGGACCATACGGTTCACCTGATGGAACTGCTGGGCAATCCCGGTGATCACTGCAAAGTCATTCATGTGGCAGGAAGTAATGGTAAAGGAAGCGTCTGCTGCTTCCTTTACCATATGTTGCTTTCTGAGGGAAAAACAGTGGGACTGTTTACCTCTCCTCACCTGGTTGACGTGCGGGAACGCTTTCAGCTAAATGGAACACTTTGTAGCGAAGAACATTTTTTATCTGCCTATACAAAGGTAAAACAGGCCGCAGAAGAGATGGAAAAAAAAAGATTTGGCTATCCGACATTTTTCGAGTTTATTTTTGCCATGGGCATGGTAATATTCGAAGCGGCGCAGGTGGAGTATATCGTTCTGGAGACCGGACTGGGAGGCAGACTGGATGCGACCAACAGTTATGCACATCCGATTCTGAGCATTATTACTTCCATAAGTCTTGAACATACCGAAATCCTTGGAGACACGATCACACAGATAGCCGGGGAAAAAGCCGGTATCATCAAAACGGGCATACCCGTCATCTATGACGCAAATGATCCTGAGGCAGCAGCTGTGATCACAGCCCATGCCCGTGAATTAGACAGCCCATGTACCGGACTGGAACAAAAAATGTTCCAGATTCTGGAATTTAATAATAATTTTATTGATTTTTCTCTTTCAACTGCGTATGATAAGGAAACAAGATGGACGATTCCGGGCTCTGCCGCTTATCAGGCAGAAAACGCAGCACTGGCGATTCTGGCAATGCGTATCCTGCAGCATCAGTACCCGATGGAATTTGGACTTCCGGACACAGAGCAGAAACTGCACGAAGGCATGCTGCATGCTGTCTGGCCGGGAAGAATGCAGGAAATTGCACCGGAGATTTATTTTGACGGAGCACACAACACTTCCGGAATATCAAAATTTATCGAGGCAGCAGCCAGACTGACTTCCGAAGATGCATATCGTCCATTTCTGCTGTTTTCCATGGTAAAAGAAAAGGATTACAGTACGTCAATTGATATGCTGACAGCCGATATTTCCTGGGAGGAGATGGCGGTTACAACGATTCCGAATGAACGTGGCATATCTTTTGAAAAATTACAAAAACTATTTAAAGAAGATACAGACAGACCGGTGACCGGATATGCGGATTACCGGGAAGCACTGAAAGCAATGTGCAGAAAGAAAAAGCCGGGACAGAAGCTGTTCTGTACAGGCTCTCTCTACTTTATCGGTGCATTGCTGGAAGCATGGAAGGAGAACTGTGATGATTGATTTTGAAGAAGAATTAAAGAAATTTGAGCCAAGTATGGAGATTGAAGAAGCAGAAGATTCCATCTACAACCGTGATCTGACAGACATGATGGATATTTTACAGGAAATGTTGAAGGAAAGCAGAAGATAGGAGGGCACATATGAACTGTTATTATTGTGGTGCTCATCTGGATTCCATGGATACCTGTCCGAGCTGCGAAGCAGATGTAAAAGTCTGGAAAAAAATCGTAAGCATTTCCAACAAGCTTTACAATGACGGACTGGAGCGTGCGCAGGTCCGGGATTTAAGCGGAGCAGTCGAACATCTGAAGATGAGTCTTCGTTATAACAAAATGAATATTCAGGCCCGCAACCTGCTGGGACTGGTTTACTTTGAAATGGGTGAGATCGTAAAGGCGTTAAGCGAATGGATTATCAGCAAAAGCCTGCAGGGTGAAGACAACCCGGCCAATGAGTATCTGGCAGATATTCAGAAAAGTTCTGCCCGTCTGGAGACATTGTCACAGACAATCAAAAAGTTCAATCAGTCATTGACCTATTGCAGAGAAGGCAATACAGATCTGGCACTGATCCAGTTGAAAAAAGTACTTGCCCTGAATCCGAAAATGGTCAAAGGACATCAGCTGCTGGCATTATTATACATGAAAGAAGAACGCTATGATCTGGCTTTGCGTGCATTAAAAAATGCAGAAAAAATCGATGCCGGTGATGCTAATACCATGCGTTACAAAAAAGAATGCCATCTGCATCTGAAAGCAAACGGAAAAGTAAAACCAAAAGAGAAAGATACCGTCAGCTACCAGAGCGGAAACGATCTGATCATCCGTCCGGCAAAATTTACAGATAATACAGCAGTGCTGACTGTTGTAAACCTTCTGGTTGGCGCAGCCATCGGAATTGCAGTGGTCTGCTTCCTGATCGTACCGGGAATCCGTAAAAACGCCAACACCAATGCGGCATCTCAGCTGGTCAAAGCAAATGAGACCATTGCAACGCGAGAACAGAGTATCAAGAGTCTCGAAGATGAAATCTCAAATCTGAAAAAGACAGTAGAAGATGCGCAGACAGCAACCAGCTCTGCAGATCAGAAAAATCAGTCTTATGAAGATCTGCTGAATGCGTATGTTTCTTATGCAGATGACAAGCATGTGGAGGCAGGAGAAAACCTGTCCAAAGTAAACCGTGATCTTCTCAGCGAAAATGCACAGCAGATTTACGATAACATGCTGATCGATGTACAGAGTGCAATGCTGGAAGCAGATATGAATGATGCGCTGAATCTGTATGAGCAGAAAAACTACAGTGAAGCAATCACAAAACTGGAATCCATCGTAAAAACAGATGAAGGCTACCAGGAAGGAAAAGCAGCATACTACCTTGCTTTTGCTTACAATTACCAGAAAGATGAAAGTAATGCTTTAAAATGGTTCCAGATTGCAAGAGAAAAAACAAATTCCTCCAGCGTACGCAACACCTGTAAAGAAATGATCGATGACATGCAGAGCCGTGGCGTAACCGTTTCGGATGAAAGTGGCAACACTGATGGACAGACAGATGGAGGCAATACGACATCAAGTGATACATCTGGAGATAATAACTAAAAATATGGTAAAAACTGAGACATAGCAGTTCTTGCATATAAAGGATGGGATGTTTTGTCACACACTGCAACAGGATACAGTTGCAGAAAAAATGAATAAAAAGCAAATAAATGGCAGTATACGAAAGATACAGAAAGAACTTGCTAATTACAACGGCAAGTTCTGCTGAAGTCTTTCGTATACTGCTATTTTTTGTATAAAAACTATTAGACTATTCAGAAAGACAGAAAAACATGCAACAGAGGTTAAAAATATGACATGCGTTGCATAGCAGATATTTTACTGCAAGAATGCCGATGGCATTCTTAAATATCATTGTCGTAGAGTAAATGGCAGCTGGGGGAGGCGCAGAAGAAAACATAAGGTGGGAGGAGGCGAAAATCAGCGGCGCAGCGGAAAGAGAAAAAAGTCCGTGCCCACCGTTGTTTTCTTTTGCGCCTCCCCCAGCTGCCCTCCACAAAATAAAAGCAAAAAATAAAACAAGAAAAAGGAGACCAAAACCATGGAGTGCGAATATCAGATTAAGGGCAACACCCTTCGCATTTACATCCCGAAAGAACTGGATCACCATATTTCAGACAGTCTTCGGGAAGAAGCAGACCTGCTGACAGAGACCTATTTTATCCGAAAAATCATTTTTGACTTTTCACATACTGACTGGATGGACAGTTCCGGAATAGGTGTGATACTGGGACGCTATAAAAATATGAAATTTTCCGGTGGAACCGTAGTGGCGGTTCATTTAAATGAACGGATGCGCAGCATTTTTAAAATGTCCGGACTGGAAGATCTGATAGAAGAGAAAGGAGAATAGAGCAGTAGCATGGAAACAAATACACAGACCACAGATATCAGCACAGATGCTACAGGGCAGGTATCACAGATGCAGAAAACAAAAACTACCAAAACGACCGAAGAAAATCAGATGCCGGACAACTGGATGCAGATTTCATTTTCAGCGCAGTCAGAAAATGAAGGATTTGCCCGTACCGCAGTGGCAGCTTTTGCCAGCTATCTGAATCCGACCATCGATGAACTGGCAGATATCAAAACAGCCGTGTCAGAGGCAGTTACCAATTGCATTATACATGGGTATAACCTTCGGGGAGGCACCATCTGGCTGGAAGCGGTCATTTATGAACGGACACTTCAGGTGAGTATTACAGACAAGGGAAGAGGAATTGCAGACATACAAAAAGCACGGGAACCACTATTTACGACCAGACCGGATCTGGAGCGGTCAGGTATGGGATTTTCCTTTATGGAAGCATTCATGGATACCGTAGAAGTAGAATCTGCCCGGGGAAAAGGCACACGGGTGACGATGAGCCGGGTCATCAGGTAACTACATATGGATCAGGTACTGGAAGCAATCAAAAAAGCGCACCAGGGGGATAAAGCAGCCAGGGATCGGCTGATACAGGAAAATACAGGGCTTGTCTGGAGTATCGTGCGCAGATTTTCCAACCGTGGCTATGAGCCGGAGGATTTGTTTCAGATTGGAAGTATTGGTCTGATCAAGGCCATTGACCGGTTTGATATCGGTTATGAGGTAAAATTTTCCACTTATGCAGTTCCTCTGATTATCGGAGAGATCCGGCGCTATCTGAGGGATGACGGAATGTTGAAAGTCAGTCGCACGTTAAAGGAATATGCCTGGAAGATCAGTCAGGCCTCCAGTCAGTGGCAGTATCGGTATGGGAGAGACCCGACGCTGGAAGAACTTGCAGAAACAACAGGAATCCGGAGAGAAGAAATCGTACAGGCAATGGCGGCCAATACAGAAGTAGATTCTTATGACCGTCCGGTTCCCGGGAACGATGGAAAAGAGCTGACTCTGGGAGATCAGATAAGCGATCAGAAAAACGAAATGGAGCAGCGTATTAATCATGTGTTTCTGGAACAGCTGCTTGGGACACTGGAAGCAGAAGAGCGGCAGCTGATCTACATGCGTTATGTGGAAGAACGGACGCAGTCGGAGGTGGCAGGTATACTGGGAACGACACAGGTACAGGTCTCCAGAAAAGAGAAAAAACTGCTTGCGAAATTGCGGGAGAGAGTTTAAAATCCACAGTGTTGGCTGATAAATGATAAAAAATACTCAATAAAAGCCGAAAACAAGGTTGCGAAAGTAATTAGAATGTACTAATATAAACGTTAGCTTTAGCTAATTTACGGGAAAAGATACGGAGGATTTTAGATAAATGCGAAAGAAAATACTGATGGCATTGCTTTGCACAGTTCTGGTCTGTCTGCCACTGTCCGGCTGCAATTCCGGCAGTCCGGCAGCTGATTCTGCACAGGCGGAAACGTCTGCATCAGCAGAAAAAAAACAGACAACAGCCAAAAGCAACACGGAATATACAAGTGAAGTATTTGCCATGGATACTTATATGACACTGACGGCTTATGGAGAACATGCAAAAGAAGCGGTGGATGCAGGAATTGCGGAAATACAGAGACTGGACAGCCTGCTTTCCACGGGTGATGAAAACAGTGAGATAGCACAGATTAACAAAAACGGTGGCGGTGAACTTTCCGAAGATACCGAATATCTGGTAAAGCGGGCGCTGGATATTTATCACAGTACGGACGGAGCCTTCGATATCAGTATTTATCCTGTGATGCAGCTCTGGGGCTTTACAACCGGAGATTTTGCAGTACCGAAGGAAGAGGATCTGGCAGCAAAATTAGCTTTTGTGGATGCGGGAAAGATTCAACTGACAGAGGAAAACGGAAAAACCAGCATTTCACTACCGGCAGGAATGGAGATTGATCTTGGCGGAATCGCGAAAGGATATACTTCGGGCAGAGTCATGGAGATCATGAAAAACTATGGAGTGAAAAGTGCAGTCATCAACCTGGGTGGAAATGCACATGTTCTGGGAAATAAAACAGATGGCAGTCAGTGGAAGGTCGGAATTCAGGATCCGAACGACACCAATGGCTATCTGGGCGGTGTCAGTGTGACAGACAAAGCCATTATTACTTCCGGTGGCTACGAGCGTTACTTTGTAGATGAAGAGACGGGCGTGAAGTATCACCACATCATTGACCCGAAAACCGGTTATTCTGCAAATAACGGGCTGATTTCGGTAACAATCGTCAGTGCGGACAGCACACTGGCAGACGGATTATCCACTTCTTTATTTGTCCTTGGAACGCAGGATGCCATTGCGTATTGTCAGGAGCACTGCGTGGCGGATGGATTTGACGCCATCATGGAAGATGAAGATGGCAAACTTTATATTACAGATGGAATATATGATGATTTTATCAATATGAACAATACAAAAAATATTGAAAAAATTCAGACAAAGTAACAGCTGTCAGAGGATTTGAAAAAGTTGGAGACACACAGATTATATTACATGAAAGAATCTGCGTGTATGAGATAAGAACAGGACGGTATATAGATGAAAAAACAAAAGATATCTGCAAAAACAGTTGCATTGATGGCGATGATGATTGCACTGGCCATGATTTTCAGCTATGTGGAAACCATGATTCCCATCAATTTTGGAATTCCTGGTGTCAAACTCGGACTGGCGAATCTGGTCATTGTGGCGGCTTTGTATCTGTTTGGCGGAAAGCAGGCATTTCTGATTTCCGTTGTCCGGATTTTTTTGAGTGGATTTATGTTTGGAAATATGGCTTCCATCATGTACAGCCTGGCAGGAGGAATGCTCAGTCTGGCTATTATGCTTCTTCTGAAAAAAACAGACAAATTGTCCATCCTGGCTGTCAGTGTCATGGGTGGTATCTGTCATAATATCGGACAGCTGATTGTAGCCATGCTGGTGGTGGAAAATCTGAAGCTGATTTTCTATGTTCCGGTGTTGCTTATTTCCGGATTCCTGACAGGTCTGCTGATCGGTGTGGTGTCCAGAGTGATCCTGCCGGCCGTAAAGCGTGCCTATGAGTCAGCACAATGAGTTATTGAGAAAAAAACAGTTGATCTTGCATAAAATTTTTCAATAAAGAGAGTTATTGAGAAAAACAGGAAAAAGCATTTGATTTGAAAAAAAAGTGATGCTATTATAACGTGCGTTAGAAAAAACTAATACATGTTGTGATAGCATCACTTTTTGTTATGTAAACGTACTGGTACAGTTATTTAAGAAATACTGTACTCGGCGCAGACAAGAACGCTGTGCTCTTGTTAGTTTTTCGGTGTGGGAGTGTGCGAAGGGCCACTTTCTTGTTTCGGTAAGGAGAATGAACATGAAAAAAGATAAAAAGACAGAGGCTGATCAGAAGCATCAGCAGAAACAGAAAAAAGCAGTAAAATTTGGTCCGTTGGCGCCGGCTTTATCCGCGGTTCTGGTGGTGGCCTGCGTCGGAGCATCCGTGGCGACCTATACGCCTAAAGTATATGCGGTTCAGAAACCATCGCCAAAGGCAGAACAGACGGATACTGCCGCAGAGGAAACAGCGGAGGAAACGATGCTGGAAGGTCAGGTATTTGATCTGCCGGATGGAGTATACGAGGGAACCGGAACGGGTTTTGCCGGCAAGATCACAGTAGCAGTAGAAATCAAAGACAAAAAAATTGTTTCGATTACCGTTCTGAATGTGGAAGCAGATGATGCAGCGTTTTTTAACCGGGCAAAAGGTGTCATTGACAAGATCATCCAGTCCCAGAACCTGGATGTGGACGTGGTTTCCGGAGCAACTTACAGCTCCAGAGGTATCATCAGTGCCGTGAAAAATGCGCTGACCGGAGAGAAAGACAGTGGAAAGACAGCAGAAAATCCAGGTCAGGGACAGGGTTCAACTTCTGTTGCGGACGTGGCAGACGCAACAGCATACAGAGATGGCACTTATTATGGCAGTGCGACGGGTTTTGCAGGACCAATTAAAGTAAAAGTCGTGATCAGTGGTGGAAAAATTGCATCTGTGGAGATCGTATCTACCTCCGATGGCAGCGGCTATATTGCAAAAGCATCCGCTATTATGGGTAAAATTGTGTCTGGTCAGAGTACAAATGTAGATACGGTTTCCGGTGCAACCTACAGCTCTGTCGGTATCATCAATGCGGTGCGTAATGCCCTGGCACAGGCAGCAGTAGATGGAAGCAGTGTGCCGGCATCAACGGAGAAGAAAGAGTCGGAAAACCAGCAGAGTCAGACTGTGCCGGTACCGACAGTGTCCGGAAATTTTCCGTATCCGGATGGTACATATACAGGAACTGCCGAGGGATATCTGGGTGATGTTACAGTCGCCGTTGTGTTAAAAAATAAAACCATTCAGTCTGTACAGATTCTGGAAAACGTAGATGATGCAGCATTTTTCAACCGTGCGCGGGTTGTGGCAGATCATGTGGTCGAGAAACAGACGACAAGTGTGGACACAGTGTCCGGAGCAACTTACAGTTCCAACGGTATCATCAATGCCATTAAGGCAGCTCTGGAATCTGCGAAGGCAGCAGCCACTCCGAGTCAGCCATCTGCTCCGGACCAGCCAGCCGGTGGAAACAGTTCTGCGGATCATAACGGTGGCAGCAATGGAAATCAGAATGGCGGTCAGAATAATAACGGAAACGATGATTCCAAACCGGAACAGCCAGATGATACCAGAAAAGATG
>CABRZK010000078.1 GCA_902475415.1 uncultured Eubacterium sp. | reverse complement strand
CCCCACTGTTCCACAATGGAAAACCAGCTGCTTCCATCAGTGTCAGCGTACCAACTTTTCGTTTCACACCAGAAAAGCAGACGCAAATCGAACAGATTCTTCTTTCTGCCAAACCACGTTTTGAAAAACTTTTGGAACAGAATGAACGGATCTTTTAATATAACCACTCTGCAGAATAGTAAGAATTGCTGCAGACCGCCTTTTACGAAAACAATTTTTTCCAAAGATGGTCTGCAGCATATCAGTCAAATATCAACCATATAAGATGAATGATTAACCTAAATAATAAGCTTCAACAGCATTCTGATAGAATACCATTTCTAATTCTTTTTCTGTAAATACATCGGATTCAATAATAAAATTATATAAATCTGCGTATTTGAACTTTGTCATAACACATGGTGAATCGGTACCCCAGATAATTTTTTCGGTTCCAAGAACTTCCTTTGCCATGCTGATAAACTTTAATGCAGTTGGATACGGATATGCCTCCGGACTTACATTCCATGGTAGTGCTGATAAGTCAATCCATACATTTTTGTGTTTCAAATAAGGCAAAGCTTTTTTCAAAGCTGCTCCATCCTCTCTTCTTGGCGCCAGTAAATGGCATACCACGATATTTAAATCAGGATATTTCTGCGCCAGACGGTCTACAGCCTCTACTTGGCAGCTTTCCATGAAAGGACTGCCAATATCAAGAACCAACGTTGCCTTCTCTACTTTTGAGATTTTTTCAAAAATTTTCCCAAAAGGTTCACCGTCAATAATAAAATTCTTGTGATATCCCATCATACCACCACCAACGCTTACCTCAAATTTAAATACTTTTGCATGCAGATCATCGATGAAATGATTAAGAATGGAATCTGCCTCCTTGCAGAAAGCATCCAGTGTTACAGCAGCCTTAAAACGATCCGGATATTTTTCTGCTGTTTCCATAGCATATTCGTTCTGAAATCCGTAGAGGCTTCCCTGCAAAAGAATTGCTTTTTCGACATCTTCTTCATCCATAATCTTCAGCAATGTTTCGGCCATAAATTCTTTATCTCCGTATCCTTTCGGTATGATAGCCATTTCATCGCCATTGGCCCATCGACATACACCGTTTCCAATTGGTCTTAACTCGCCGCATTTCCCAAAACTTGCAATACGCTCAAAAATGTGTGCATGTGCATCAATCTTCTTCATAGTTAGATCTCCTTTTCATTGTTATTTAAATCAGGAATTGCTACCATCATTGTAAATACAAATGCTAACCCAAAAGCAACCACCAGTGAAATTAAAAACGGAACAAAGGCATGACTCATAAATACCGACAATGTCGTGAGTGCAGGCAATGCAAATGAAACGGCCCGGCATCCGAAAAATCCGGCTACGGCACTTCCGATGCCGCCAGCCACACATGCACATGCCATTGGCTTTTTCAGTCTAAGGTTTACACCAAACATGGCCGGCTCTGTAATGCCAAGCAAAGCAGTTAATGACGCAGATAATGCCTGAGATTTGAACGTTGCGTCCTTGGCTTTGACTGCCACTGCGAGAGCTGCGCCTCCCTGAGCAAAAATGGCCCCGCCGAACAATGCCATAATTGTGTCATAACCATATACCGCTACATTGTTTAGTGCAATTGGGAACAGTCCCCAGTGAAGCCCCAAAATAACCATAAACGGCTGTAAAGCACCAATAAACATACCGGCTACCATGGGACTTAAATTATAAATCCACTCGTATCCTTTTGCTAGCCAGCCGCCAACAAAGCTTCCAAGCGGTCCAAATACAAGAAGCGTAACGGGAACAATCACAATCACACAAACCGGAGGCGTAAACAGATATCGAAATGTTTCCGGTATTACCTTATAACAGAACTTCTGAACAAAACTCATACAGTAAATAGCCAGAAGAATGGGAATTACAGAAGCAGAGTAAGTCACAGTTCTCAGCGGAATTCCAAAGAAAGTGGCTGCTCCCTCTGTTGCCATAACTGCAGTCATACTGGGATGTAAAAGAATGCATGCAACTAAAATTGCCGTGAACGGTTCTACATCAAATTTTTTTGCTGCAGTATAAGCTAAAAACAGCGGAATAAAATAAAAGAACGCGTCACTCATGGCATTAAGAATATCATAAGTTGTTGTTCCATCTGTAACTATCCCATTTGCAACCATAAGTACCAAAATACCTTTTAATATTCCCACAGAAACCATGAGATTAATAAAAGGAAGAAATAAAGAAGATAGCAGATCAATAACATGTGCTACTCCCTTTTTCCATATGTTTTCACTTTTATTGCTTGAATCTCCCATAGAAATTTCCTCCTACCGTGCAACGATGACACAACAGTAATAAATGTGTTTTCCATATTTTGTTTGCAGTTTCCGACCAGAATGTTAAACAACAGATTAAGTTACAAAGTTATTATCTTTTTTGAATCAATCTATATCCATCTCCCCTCGTTAGTTCCTATATAGGAACGCTATTTTTATTTACGAACGTCCATGGCTACATATTACTACCATGTCATAAGTATGTCAATTTTTTTCGATCTTTTTTTTTCATTTTATGCAAAATATCTAATTTTCTCATTAAAATTTTATACATCATCCCAAACTCTTTTGTTACCCATTGACTATATATATGCTCTTAACACTGTTTCTGCTGCAAATAAAACCAGGGTACAAAACATTACCCTGTAATAAAATTCTGCGCCTGGTTAAATTATCATACTCAGTTTTCCCTATTATTTGTTTACAATCCCGGTACTGTTGCCGTTTACTCATGACTGATTATTATTTAGAAACTGATTTCCATTCACCCATGCTCATATCAAAATTTCCACTGTATATAATGGGATTCCCAGTCATTGCCTTTTGATTGTACGCTTCATAACGTTTCAGAGCCTCGTACCCTCCTGGCATATACTTTGCAAGCGTATGAAACCGGTCAAAATTATAATACCGCGTAAGTGCAGTCGGTATCCCCTCATAACGTTCATTCTGGTATGTTTCAACAATCCCGTTTATCTCATCTCCAGAATACGTATATGTCAGGTCAGAATAGCCGGAAGAGGCGCTGCGAAGCAGGCTGTTTGGATAATACCAGGTATATCTTCCGCTTGTTGTGTCCGGGTCTCCGTAAATTTCCGTTTTATGCGGCAGACTCTGGCAGGTTCCAAAATCATATTCGGATTTTTCATCTGTCATCACATTGAAAGCATAATCATATTTCATCGCGATCTGATCAAATGCCACATCCACATCTTTTACTGTGATCTCCCAGTCCCATACTCCCTCGGTCTCCCCGCGGTCTTCTCTTCCCATGGATGCCAGAATGGAATACATATAGAGCATCTGCCAGTCCAGCCGGAGCATACACTCCGTATCTTCATTGCTGACTAGGATCTGTTTACTCACATATTCCTCAGCATCTTCATACCAGCTTCCCTCTTCATCTTCATGTTCGATTTGGTATTCCCGTAATCCGTATACAGTAATGGAACGCTGCAGCATGTACTGGGTCTCATAGTCATACGCTTTCTGCAGCAGGTACAGAAGCGTATCCCGTTTTATCTTCAGGATCCGATAATCGCTCTCCGTCAAAACCACATCATTTTTGATGGCATTTAACATCATGGCATTGGAAACACCACCTGCTGCTGCGCTCGTATTAAGTGATCCAATAAATGCCCCGTCATAATTTCCATCCAGGCCGCCCAGATGTGTGGCCCCATTCATAAAGGCGAAGCAGGCAGCCAGCTGCTCCGTTCCCCAACGGTTTCTCTGGGACGGATGCCGCCTTGCCTCTGCCTCATATATTTTGGTAAGCCATTCCCGTTCATCAATCCCGGGAGAATATGTACTCGTTGCGGATCGTAAACCATTCTTTGTATTATCCTTACTGGCGGTCGCTCCATTTCGGATGGCCAGGGACCAAATAGTCCCCCGAAGGGCCGGGCTATACTCTTTTATATTGATGCCATAATTGGATAGCATGCCACGCTGCGCCGGCAGGTAGTAAGCTTCGTAGGCGGTCCGGCTCTGCAGTCCGGCAAATTCATCTGGATAATTCATGTAAGCGGCATGCCATGCATTAATCAGGGCTGCGCGGTTGGAATATAACGGCGGGTTTATCATACTCGGCTTTGTGTCTGTTTCCTTGCGGTATCCGCTTTCAATCGAAGACATATCAATAAACTGCTGGAACGCTCCATAATGCGCCTGATTATAGGAAACGCAAAATTTTAAAAAATCCACCAGGGAATACCCGATATCGAACTGGTAGCAGCCATACGCATATCCACCATCGCTTCCGGCCAGGTTAAACCGTTCCCTTCCGGACTCAAATACCGTCCAGCCGGTCCAAACCGTTCCTCCCGGCACCTGCATGACGATCCCATTATCAGGCCCATACCCGGAGGAATCCGCAAAAAAAGGATCATCTGAGGAATCATCGGTACTTTCATTAAGCAAATTTAGATATGGCCGGAAAAAATAAACCCGTCTTGCCGACCGGTAGCCGGTGTTGGCCAATGGTTCATATACCGTGCCGTATTTTTTCCCCTTTGCATGAATTACCTGCCCATTTCCCGCATACATCATCATATGGTTACCAGACGGTCTCCCATACCAGATCACATCTCCAGGCTGAAGATCCGCTTCTTCTATAAACTGTTTATTTTTCATCGCAAAATCCTTCCACCCAACCGTTGTCATGCACCACTGTGCTCCCATGATAGCCTTTAAGTCAAAGCCGGCCTCCTGATAGCAGCGTGCAACCATGGAAGAACAGTCCCAGGATCCCTCCAGGGTTCTCTTTGCCTGGCTGTAAGACCAATTCAAACGTGACCGCGCTATCGCAACTGCCCGTTCCCCGATCTTATTATAGGATGAAATATCTCCATAAGCCCAGAAATCACTTCCCGTGTTGAACTCCATATTGAACAGACTCTTCAGTGCATATTTCATGTGGTATACCGATGCAATACCAATTCCAACCGTTCCTAATGCAACAAGCACCACACTGATTATCACAAGCCACTTTAATTTTTTTATCATTCGTCCGAATATCCGTTTTTTCATAACCGTCTCCTACCTCTAACACGCAGGAGCATCACCTCCTGTCCTTCATTTTTCGATCATCGCAAAGCAGATTGTCCTTTCATCCCTGCTTCCATAACTGCAAGTCACCAGTGCAAGCATTTTCTTTTGAATTGTCTCTTCCGGCAATCCATTCCATGAATTGCGACACCATTCTTTGAAAAGTAGCTCTTCCTTCACCATTTGCGAAGGCTCAAAACTTTTTGCTGAGCAAACAATGGTTCTGATCACGCTGTATCGCTCTTCCCTGTCTGGGAAATATAAATAAATTGATTTGTGGTCATTCAAATAATCCGCATCCGTATACCGGACGATATCTTTAAACATCGTCCCATTGCGCATATGGTGTCCATAAAGTACAACTAGATGATCCTCTGCCGCAGAGGAATTGGATCCATCTAGCATAATGGCACCAAATTCCCGCTTATTGCCCTCTGCCGAATGCGTCATATAATATTCGTTATCATCGGCCCGCCAGCAAATGGGATAATCGATAGCTGTCCCAGGAATCTGTATCCAGCCAACAATATCCGGGTTGATACTCTTTAAGACTTCAAAATCTATCGGTGAAGTATAAAGCACCGTTTCTTCCCTGGTTGCTCCATTCCCCTTACGCCCCTCCTCTTCTGATAGGTTTCCTTCATTTCCGGGAAATGCTGCCTGTTTCAAATGCTCCTGTTCCATGCGCGCCTCTATATAAGAAGACGATCCCTGATAAACACAGATACCTGCTGCCAGGATCAACGACATGGCAACAGTCTTTCTAATCATTGCATAACCCCCTCCAGTCAACCGGCGTATACTGCTTTTCTTTATGAAATGGAACTTTGTATGTTTCCTCTTCCTGATGTTCTCCTGTACGGTATATAAGGAATGGAATATATGGCACCTTGTTCTGTTCCTTCACATACAGGTCCATTCGTATCCAGGGCCGCACCGGTCTCTGAAGTGCCTGAAGAAATTCTGAGTAATGAAGCATGATATAATCCTGTGTAGAGTTCATCAGAAACGGAACAGACTCAAAAGCATAACCGGTGCCGAATGCTGTCATTGTCGGTGCCATCTTTTTTGCAAGTAAGGCCATACCCATGGCTGCCTGATCCGTGATGTGCTCCTCACTGCCCCACTGGTTATATAAAGTTCCTTCTTTCAGATAGCTCCCGTCAGCCAGTTCCTCCCTGTCATTCATCAGCATGATCATAATGGTATTCTCTCTGGCGGCCGGCGGGAGCCGTACATAATCCCTTGCCCGGATAAGGCCGCCCATATCGGAACTCAAATTTTCAATCAGGACCGTAAGCTCACCAACCATAAATACGCATCGGTAAACTGTACCAATTTCTGCAACGTCCTGTTCTTCAAACAGCGGAATGGCATACACGGATGAAACCTTTACATTTTCCCTGGTAATACCCAAATGATAAAGAAAGACTCCAAACTGATCCCGGAAGTATAGCTCCGGGAATAAAAATGGAATTTCCTGTTCAAAATCCTGATGGGAATTGCAGGAGAGGCTCATTCCATTCCTCACCCCCTCCAACGCATACGAATTATTCTTTCTGATCTGTTCAAACAGATCCATTCTCTTTTTCAGAGCATACTGCCTGCTGTATTCTGTTCTGGATGTTTCCAAATGATTTCTGCAGAAATCCGATATTTCTGTCATACAAGCTAGGATTTCTTTCTCTCCGGCCTGCTCCTGATTACTGCACTGCTCCTTTAAAACATGCAAAAAGAATTCTGCATCTCGATAAAACTGTTTCTTTTCATAGCCAAACGCATCACATTCTTTTACCTTTCCCAGGGCCTGTTCCATTTTTTTCAAAGTTACAGAAGCATCTGGATCCTGTTGCCTGCAGATAAAGGACAGAAATGGCAGCAGCGGCTGTTGATAACGTTTTATGGATTCAAATTTTAAAAGATCTGTCTGCTGAAGATCATCCGCAGGATCATTGCTGAAAACAAACACCACATTGATTGCCTGATGCAGGGAGATTTGCCGCATCCGGCGGTTTACCTGTGCATACGCATTGCATTTAAAAAGTAATCCACCATGCGTACTTACCCGCTCTGTTCCCATATCAATCTCTATACAAAGTGGACGTTCTTCTAAGTGATCCGTGCATCGGTATGACAATTTTAGATCTGCAAAGATATCTCCACGCTTCTTCGCCTGGCCGCTATACTCCCGCATCATTTCAACTGAATACGGAACTTCAAACTCCAGCTGCGTCCATTTCTCTCTATAATCAGAGAGTACCATTTTCAGCGCCGCTGCGATCTCTGCTTCCTTATGCGGGGATAATTCCATATTTGTCCTGCCTGCAGCATACGTATCCAGAACCGAAACCATGTTTTGAACGGTTTCTCCTTGGAAATATTCGTTTATCAATTCGTAAAGATGCTTCTTTCCAGCCTGAGTAATGGAATACAGCCCTTTCTCCCGCGCTCCCCTTTGTTCCTGCATTTTTATCCAGCCCCGTTCAATGCACGTTTTGACCGTCCGCTGCCCCATGCTTCCAGTTTCCTGGATACACGGATCAATATGCTGAATCAAGAATAGGATCATCTTCCGCCTAAGGCGCTTATATTTTAAGAGCAGGGCCAGAATTAAAATCACCCTTGCATCTGTTCGGCCGGGCCTGGAACTTGCAAATACACTATTTTTTAAAATCTCATCGTAAATCATTCGAAGATGTAACATGTACCACCTCATCTACTCTCATTTATTTCTAATTTTTTCTCATACATATTTCATGGGGCCTGGCTTCTGGATTTTTCAGCTCTAAAAATATCCTTTATATGTATTCCTTTTTATGGGTTTAAAAACATTATTTCAGGCATTCTATAGGTTTTTCTTACTGTATAAGCTCCATGTGCATGGCGCAGTTTCTTCTGTTGTACATGGCACAACATAATTATGCCATGCACAGGCCGCAGCGTTTTCCACCTGGATTACGCCACGCACATGGCACAAAATCCGCCCCATATCTTTCAAATCCAGTATCGTTTTATCACTGGCATCCTGCATCCGCTTTCAGACAGCAAATGCGCATACCGGCTCATTAATATCTGATCCATTTCATCAATGATATGACGGTTTCTGGTATCGACTATCAACGAAAAACTGCTTGCCTCCAGCGCCACCAACTTTGCATTAGAACGTATAAAAATCGGTTCTGTTAATGCCTGCACAATGGTATATCTCGTTGCCAGAAATAGATCTGACAGTGCATTTTGTGGGATCAAATCTGGAGAAATTTCGTAACACATAAAGGTCTGATCCTTCTTCTTTTCTTCCAAATCAAATGGCGAAAACTCGCATGACAGGAAGGTCTTTCGGCACAAAAAATCTCCATTCTGACATTCGCGTGATGTGCCAAAAGCATATTCTACATTTACATAATGTCGGTACAGCTTTCTTATATCTTCCGATAACAGCAGAGGTTCTTTGCTTGTGACATAGCGCTTATATAGTGCTGTCACGGAATACACATTACTGTTATCGGGAGCAGTTTCTTTCACTATATCTGCCATTGGCTGCAACTGGTCTGTCCCCTGGACGGCATTATAAAGAGCCGATAACGAATAAACTTTTACCTTTGGCCGGATATATCCAAGTCCGTTCATGGAAAGGATACGCCACACAAGGTATACCGAATATGTATAAATTGGCCGCCGGATCACATGAAGCAGATACTCAAACACAAGTGGTTTGATCATCTTTTTGTTCAGAAAATAGGCACATCTTCGTGACGCAACCGTTATGAATAGCCCTTCCTGCCTTTCCCGCTTCGCATAATCCATGGTCAGCCATTCTTCCAAAGATACTACGGCGCAAAACGGCAAAAAGTCTTCGTTGTGTATGTCTATCACATCTCCGTCTTCCACAAGCAGAGCACCTTCATCCGTCATAAACGCCATTGAAACCTTCTTTAGTTCCTCTTTTTGCGCCGTATTTTTATCCGATCCTGTTTCTGTCCCACCCCCTGATGTCCGACTTATATGGTCAGAGTCTGGCAAAAAATCAAGCATATACTCTGTATTTTCTGGCATAGTTTCTACTGTTTTCAGTAACTGCATTGGAACTTTTTCGCCGGAAAATGCCTGGTTTTCTCGGATTTCAAAATGCGCCTGACGATCACTATTTAGCGAATCCAACGGCAATTTATGATTATTTTTATGGGCGTCTGGAGCGGACTTACTGAAATTTTCCGGGCAGTTCAGTCCCGAAGTTTTCCGTTCTTCCTTAGCTTCATGCCCTAAAAATCCTGCACTCATACTCGCCTGACTCATCAGCTCCTCCAGTGATAAAGCCGGCCTGTCGCTGTATGTAGGAACCAATATTTTCTTTTTATGAGCGGATTGTGCTTCTTCAGGACATAGCTGTCTATCATCTTTCTGACCAAATTCCACCGCTACTGCCTCAAAAAACAGATACGAAATCTCA
>CABRZK010000077.1 GCA_902475415.1 uncultured Eubacterium sp. | reverse complement strand
AGCACCATAGTTATACAGCATAAAAAACGGCATACCGCAAAAATATATTCGCATATATAAAGTGGATAATTGAATAACATCATCCGGTGTATCCATTATTTCCAGTGCACCTTTTGCAAAAAAGACACCTACAAATGCCATCACGATACCACTGATCAATGCCAGTGTAATCGCCGTATGTACGGTCTCAGACATCTCTTTGTCCCGACCGGCAGCATAAAATCTCGCTGCCAGTACATTGGCTCCCAACGAAATGCCGATAAACAGATTGGTAAATACATTGATCAGCGCAGTAGTAGATCCAACTGCCGCCAGCGCCTGGCTGCCACTGAATCGACCCACTACAATGATATCCACCGCATTAAACATCAGCTGCAGAATGCCCGACAGCATCAGTGGCAGTGCAAAGGAAATCAACTTGTCCATGATTGTGCCATTGCACATATCAATTTCATACTTATTCTTCTTCACTCTCTATTCTCTTCTTTCTAAACCTGTCAACCCTGTAAACAGTGTATACATTTTCTTTTTCGCCTGTAAAATGTATATCTGCTTCTATTTTTCAATCCATAACACCTATATCTTTTTATCAAAAACATCTTACTGACTGTTTTTTGAATCAGTTATTTTCTTACACTTCCATCTCAGACCGAATCGCCCACCGCATTTTTGTGGAACGGGCACGGCCATTCTGTGCACATTCCTGTGCAGACGGACGAATGACATCTTTTGCATAATCTGCGTAAATTCCCGCTTTATAACCGTCTTTTAACGCTTTTTTCACCAGACGGTCTTCTCCGGAATGGAAGGTCAGAATCGCTACACGTCCCCCCGGTTTCAATGCTCCCGGAAGTTTTTCCATAAACTCATATAAAACTTCAAATTCCCGGTTTACATCGATGCGGAGCGCCTGAAATACTCTCTGACACGTCTTTTTCACGGTATCTTTCCGTTCTTTTTCCGGCAGAAATTCCAGTGTTTTTTCAATAACCTGACGCAGTTTTGTGGTTGTGTCAATGCGATTGCCCCTGCGAATCTCTTTTACGATTGCCTCCGCAATTTCTTCGCAGTACGGCTCATCGGAATTTTCATCCAGCATGCCTGCCAGCTCTTCAACCGAAATATTATCCAGACGTTCCGCCGCGCTGATTCCTTTTTCCTGATTCAGGCGCAGATCCAGCGGACCATCCACCTTATAGGAAAAACCACGTTTCGGATTATCAATCTGCATGGATGACACACCCAGATCAGCCAGAATAAAATCAAAACCGCCCACTTCTTTTGCAATCTCATCTATCGTACAGAAGTTTTGCAGTTTTACCGTCAGCATATCTTCGCCAAATCCCTGTTCAGCCAGACGTTTTTTCGTCTTTGCAGATTCTTCCGGATCCACATCTGTGGCATACATATGTCCCTGCCCCTGCAGACACTGCAGCATGGCTTTCGTATGTCCGCCATAGCCAAGTGTGGCATCAAATCCAACCTGCCCCGGTTTGATCTCCAGAAAATCAATGATTTCTTTTACCATGATAGAGATATGCATGCCCGCCGGTGTATTTCCTTTTCGAATGACATGTTCAATCGTATCCTGATACTTCTCCGGCTGTAATTCTTTGTATTTTTCCTCAAATTTCTTCGGATATTTTCCTTTATAACGCACACGTCGCTTGTGCGGTGTCTGTGTTTCGTTTTCCATATAAACCCTTTCTTATCGGCTCCCTTATTTCAGTGTCGTCAGCTTTCAAAAATGCTCTCGGCTTTGTTACTCACCGCCTGTAGAGATGGAAGTTGCCTCACATCTGATGTATATTATACGCAAGTCAAATATGCAAATCAAGAACTGCCTAGCCATCAAATAATTTTCTCACTGGAGAGTAAAAATTACGGCCATGAAAAACTCCGTTTTTCACGACCGCAATTGCGATTACTTTTATTTATCCACTCTCTGATCCAATGAATATTTTACCAGTCTTTCCAGCAATTCTACGCTTCCTTCAATACCGTAGCATGCACTGTTGATACACATATCAAAGTCTGCCGGATTGCCCCATTTCTTGCCGGTATAGTAATCATAAGATGTCTTTCTGCGTTTGTCATTACGACGGATAAATTCCTCCGCCTCTCTGCGGTCCTGCTGATTGATCAGCATTTTTCTGCGTACACGGTTTTCATACGGCGCACCGATAAATACACTGAGACGCGGGATATTGTTTGTCATCAGAACGTGTCCGCAGCTGCGTCCTACAATGACACAGTCGCCAGCCTGCGCGATTGTTTTGATTACACGGCTCTGCTTGATATAGTGCGCATCCTTTCCTCCGATACCCGGCATCTTTTCATCCAGTTCATCAATCATCAGATCCATGACTGAATCATCGTAAAAAGAAAAGCCAAGTTTTTCCGCCAGTCTGGATCCAATCTCATGACCGCCGGCTCCGGTTTCACGGGCAATACACACAACGATGTGATCTGTGTCTTTCTTGTACATCAGTCCAAAATGATCTTTTGTAAAATCTCTGGAAATCTGATCACGGAATCCATCATCCTCCAAAACTTCCATCACATCTTTGCACAGATGCTCATAACGAATGAAGAATTCCTCATATCGTCCACCTTTTTCCTGAAGGATCTTGATCATATTTCCAATCAGAATCAGTTCATCTTTTAATTTTTCGGTATCTTCTTTCTCAATATCTTTCAGAATCTGCTTTTCAGAAATATGCTTCGGTCCCGGAAATACTTTTCCCAGTTCACTTCCCGATGCTTCGTAAACCTCCGTATCCAATACATAAAAGCGTTCTGCCAGTTCTCTGTAATCCACACCATTTCCTTCTTTTTTCATAACTTAATTCTCCTTCCGCTGCAAACTCATTGTAGTATCCCCATCACTGTTTTTCAAAACGAGAGAATCCTGCTTGTCATCTGTCTCATAAGTATACACAGAAGATCCTGTTCCCCCGATCAATTCAAATTGTTTTTTATCTGCGGCATATTTCATATGTACCCCAAAGACATAGGTTCCATCTGCATGAAGTTCCAGATAAGAGCTTCCATCCGATGTATATTCTGCTTCAAATGCATCATCTGTCATAATTTTGTCTTCGCCACTTTCCAGCTTCATGACTGTTCCGCTGGAAAAATCCGGTTCTTCACCTTCTGTGTATTTACATCTGGTGTATGTACCATCATCATTCTGCTGTAATGCATAAGAATCATATGCGATCTGACTGGTACTGTCATCCATGCCTTCTTTTCCATAATAAATCAGGTTCAGGATTCGTACGCCATTGTCATTCGTTGTCAGTTTATACATTCCAGTATATCCATAATCACAATTGCCATCCTTATCCAGATTCATCTGTATCTTAATCGTCTCACCGGCTGTATAGGTACCTTCAAATTTCACTTTTGATTTTACGGAAGCTGCCGTCGCTTCTGTTGCTGCACTTCCGTCCGTTGTACCTGCATCTTTTGTTCCACATCCTGCCAGCGCGATCATGGCAATCAGCAGTACACTCAGCAGTTTTCCTACGGTTTTCTTCATTGTTCTTTGTTCCTCCAAAAACATTTTGTTCAGAATCATTTGCGATCCTGAATAAATTTATTTTACCACTTTTGTCTATTTCTCACAACCCACCAGCCTATTTTTACTGTTTTTTCACACTTTTTTCAATTTTCTGCTACAATAAGCCTGTGTAAGTAACCCTGTTACTATCATTTTATAAATATTGATACATCTATATTTGACACACGTTCACTATCAGAATCAGAAAGGATTTTTATTATTATGAGCAAAAAACAACCACGCAACACCAAAGGTAAAATTATCTCTGCCGCCTGGAAGCTTTTTTATGAACAGGGCTATGATGACACCACCATAGACGAGATCATTGCTGAGTCTGGCACATCAAAAGGCTCTTTTTATCATTATTTTGAGGGAAAAGATGCACTGCTCGGTTCCCTGTCTTTTCTGTTTGATGAAAAATATACAGAACTGGAAAACCATCTGGATCAGCTTTCCACCCGCTATGATCAGCTGATCTATCTGAATCAGGAGCTTTTTTCCATGATTGAAAACAGTATCTCACTGGATCTGCTGGCCCGATTGCTGTCTACGCAGCTGATCACAAAAGGAGAAAAACATCTGCTGGATCGCAACCGTTACTATTATAAACTATTGCGACGCATTATCCGGGAAGGACAGGAAAGCGGAGAATTCCGCACCGATCTGTCCGTCAACGAAATGGTCAAACTCTATGCCATCGCCGAACGTGCTCTGCTCTATGACTGGTGCATCTGCAATGGAGAATATTCCCTGAAAACCTATGGTTCCACGGCCATGCCGATCTATCTGGCACAGATTCGCAGTAACGATGGCTTTCATTAATATATCAACTTTGACAATAGGCTAACTCTGTTAGTCTATTTTTCATGTTATCATATATGAAAGACGCGGTTTTTCTTTGAAGTTATTTTCATTCTATATTTTAGTCTTTTTTTCATGTTATCATATGCGATACATAGCGTTTTCTTTTGTATTTATTTTTATTCTATATTTTCTTTCATATTTTAGTCTACTAACATATTTCCTTTATTTTCGCTGTTTATTCCATATTTTTTATTTATTTTCTGTACTGTAGTCTATACCTTGTTCTGTATTGCAGTCTATTTTTATACATGTTATACTGTCAGAAATTTGTTGAAGTAACGTAGTAAAGGAGATTGATTTTAATGAACGCAAACACAATCGGAATGCTGATCATCATGATTATCTATCTGGCTGTCATGGTCCTGATCGGTGTTCTTTTTTCCAAAAAGAATAACGACACCAGTGATTTTTATCTGGGTGGTCGACAACTTGGTCCGATCGTAACGGCAATGAGTGCTGAAGCTTCGGACATGAGCAGCTGGCTCCTGATGGGACTGCCGGGCGTAGCCTATCTGTCCGGATGTGCCGAAGCCGGATGGACCGCCATCGGACTTGCCATCGGTACTTATCTGAACTGGCTCATCGTTGCAAAACGTCTGCGCCGTTATTCCCATAAGGCCAATAATTCCATTACGATTCCATCCTTTTTTGCAAACCGCTACCGGGATAAAAGTAATTCCCTGCTGGCGATTTCCGCAATCATGATCGTCATTTTCTTTGTACCATATACCGCTTCCGGATTTGCAGCCTGTGGAAAACTTTTCGCCACACTGTTCGGTGTTCCGTATATGCCGGCCATGATTGTAAGCGCAATTATTATCGTGGCATATACTTCTCTCGGTGGATTCCTGGCTGCAAGTACCACGGATCTGATTCAGAGTATTATTATGACCGGTGCCCTGATCGTGGTTCTGATCTATGGTGTACATATGGCCGGTGGTCTGGATGCAGTCATCGTAAATGCCCAGTCCCTGAAAGGTTATCTGAGCATGACCTTATCCCATGACGCTGCAACCGGTGGAACGACACCATACAACGGACTGACGATTGCATCTACGCTTGCATGGGGACTTGGCTACTTTGGCATGCCGCATATTCTGCTTCGTTTCATGGGAATTGAAGATGAAAATAAATTAAAAACATCCCGCCGCATCGCTTCTGTATGGGTTGTCATTTCCATGTTTATCGCTATCTTTATCGGTATCATCGGAAATGCCATGACAAAAGCCGGTGCCATGGATGTACTAAGCGATTCTTCTCAGTCTGAGACACTGATTGTCAGAACTGCCATTTTATTAAGCAACCACGGATTCCTGGCTGTGCTTATGGCCGGTCTGATTCTCGCAGGTATTCTGGCGAGCACCATGTCCACCTCCGATTCCCAGCTTCTGGCTGCATCTTCCAGTATTTCTGAGAATCTGATCCAGGATTGTCTCGGTGTAAAATGTACCAAAAAACAGTCCATGCTGATGGCTCGTGTTACCGTTCTGATCATTGCAGCCTTCAGTGTATTCCTTGCCCGTAACCCGGACAGTTCTGTATTCCGTATCGTATCCTTTGCATGGGCCGGATTCGGAGCTACTTTCGGAGCAGTTATGCTGTTCTCTCTGTTCTGGAAACGTGCAAACCGCAACGGTGCCCTTGCCGGAATGATCGTCGGCGGTGCCATGGTATTTATCTGGAAATTCCTGATCGCACCACACGGCGGACTTCTTGGTATTTATGAATTGCTGCCGGCATTTATCTGCTCTGCCATTGCAATCGTAGTTATCAGCCTGCTGACCGCTCCGCCATCAGAAGAAATTGTAAAAGAATTTGAAAGTGTTTAAACAGTTCATGCATGTCCTGTCCAAGCGCTTCCAGTCTTATGCTCGCATAATGATTGAAGTACTGACAGAGACATGCAGGGAGCGCCAGCTTTCATGAGCAAACGGAACAGCGAAGCTGTGAGAAAGCCCTGAACGGCGTTTTGCGAATGGGCGCGGGTGAACTGAACTGCGATCCACATGACAAAAATAAATCGAAACAAAAATGAGCCTGACGAAAGTGATTTATCATTTTCTTTCAGGCTCATTTCCTGTATACTGATTAATATAAAAATCACATTTTTTATAGCTTCTCCAAATACATAAAATATATCAAGCAAAAACGACATATATATTCCATTTCATAAAGAAAGGTAACACTATGGCTACTTCACATTTAACAATACCCGCACTTGTAATCTTCGACATGGACGGTCTGATTTTTGACACAGAACGTCTCTTTATGACAACCAAAGATGGCGTCATGAAAGAGTATGGTTACACACAGCAAGAAGATGATTATGTCCGCACCCTCGGAACCTGTGGACAGCAATTACTGGATATTCTTCATGATCTGTATGGTACTGATTATCCGGCTGAAGAAATCAGTCAGAAATGCCGTACTCTGGTCACAGAAAAGATCCGCCGTGACGGGCCACCTGTAAAATCAGGTATTCCGGAACTTCTCGCATGGTTTGGAGCCAACAGCATTCCATGCTGCGTGGCATCTTCCACCAGACACGACATTGTTACTGAATATCTGCGCCTGGCAAAACTTGACCAGTATTTTTGCTTCGTCATCGGTGGTGATCAGGTACAGCGTTCCAAACCAAACCCGGATATTTTTCTGGCTGCCTGCCAGCATGCCGATATAAAAACGGAACATGCACTGGTGCTGGAAGATTCTGAAAACGGGATCCTTGCTGCGTCCAGTGCCGGAATTCCCGTTGTCTGCATCCCGGATCTTAAATTTCCATCGGAAGAAATAGCAACAAAAACTGCGGCAATCGTAACGACCGCCGCAGATGTGGTTGATTTATTCTGATTTCAACAATTTTGTACCGTTTGAACCCTTAGATATTTTTCATCAGATTTACCATCTCAATGGCAGAGCATGCGACGTCATAGCCTTTGTTTCCTGCTTTTGTACCGGCGCGCTCAATGGCCTGCTCGATATTGTCTGTGGTCAGTACGCCAAAGAGTGTCGGTACGCCTGTCTCCAGAGCAACCATCGCGGTTCCTTTGCTGACCTCTGCGCATACATAATCATAATGGCTGGTAGAACCTTTGATGACAGCGCCGAGGCAGAGAACTGCATCGTATTTGCCGGACTGTGCCATTTTCTTTGCAACGATCGGAATCTCAAATGCACCCGGAACCCATGCCAGATCGATGTCCTCATCTTTTACTCCGTGACGTACGCATGCATCCTGTGCGCCACCAACCAGTTTTGATACGATAAATTCGTTAAAACGTGCTGCCACGATGCCGATTTTAATACCTTCTGCTACTACATTTCCTTCTAATACTCTCATTGTTTCATCCTCCTGATTTTCTGAATTTCACATTTATATTTATTTTTTTGTTTTTATTCATAGTTTGTCATATGATCCATTTTTTCCTGTTTTGTTTTCAGGTAAAAATAATCAAATTTCTGCGCTTTGATCTGAATCGGCACACGCTCCTCAATGGTGATACCATAGCCTGCAAGTCCTGTGATCTTGGTTGGGTTGTTTGTCAGAAGACGTAAGCGTTTTGCTCCGATGTCACGCAGGATCTGTGCACCGACACCATACTCACGCATATCTGCCGGAAAACCGAGTTTGATATTTGCTTCGACGGTATCGTAGCCCTGCTCCTGCAGTTCATAAGCTTTTAATTTGTTGATCAGACCAATACCTCGGCCTTCCTGACGCAGATACAACAATACGCCTCGGCCTTCTTTTGCAATAGCTTTCATAGCTGCATCCAGCTGTTCTCCACAGTCACAGCGGCTGGAACCAAACACATCACCGGTCAGGCACTCAGAATGTACACGACAAAGAACCGGCTCTCCGTCAGCCACATCACCCATGACAAGTGCTACGTGATGATCTCCGTTTAAAATATTTTCATATCCGTAAATTTCAAAGTTACCGTATTTCGTTGGAAGTTTTGCATCTGCCTCCCGGCGGATCAGGCTCTCATGCTGCAGACGATACTCGATCAGATCGGCAATTGTGATAACAGTCAGATCATGTTTTTCCGCAAAATCCAGCAACTCTGTGGTACGCATCATGGTTCCGTCCTCTCGCATGATTTCACAGCAAAGTCCGCATGGTTTTAATCCTGCCAGTTTTGCCAGATCAACGGTTGCTTCCGTATGTCCGTCACGCACCAGCACACCGCCCTCTTTTGCACGCAATGGAAACATATGTCCCGGGCGGCGGAAGTCTGCCGGTCTGGCATCATCTTCCACGCATTTCAAAGCAGTGTAAGAACGCTCTGCTGCTGAAATACCGGTTGTCGTATCCACATGATCGATAGACACGGTAAATGCAGTGCAATGATTATCTGTATTGACATTGACCATCTGATCCAGTCCAAGCTTGTCACAGAGTTCTCCGCTCATTGGCATACAGATCAGACCTTTTGCCTCGCATGCCATAAAGTTTACATTTTCCTGTGTGGCAAATTCTGCTGCACAGATCAGATCGCCCTCGTTTTCTCTGTCCGGATCATCAATCACCAAAATTACTTTTCCATCCCGTAAATCCTGTAATGCTTCTTCTACTTTTCCAATTTTTTTTGCCATTTTTCTATCCTCCTAAAATCCATATTGTCTTAAAAAGTCTTCGGTAATTCCGCTCTCTTTTTTTGTTTCCTGCTGCGCGTCTGCTTCCACCGGGCGAATCAGTTTTTCCACATATTTTCCAATGATATCGCACTCCAGATTCACGATATCCCCGATTTTACGGTCATGTAATGCTGTAACCTGTTGCGTATGTGGAATGATAGATACTTTAAAACAATACTCATCCACATAAGCCACCGTAAGGCTGATACCATCAATCGTAATGGATCCTTTTTCCACAATGTAGCGAAGCAGCATCGGTTTCGATGCAATTGTATACCAGATGGCATTGTCATCCAGTTCGATGCTCTGCACCGTTCCGATTCCATCGATATGTCCCGATACGATATGACCGCCGAATCTACCGTTTGCTGGCATCGCCCGTTCCAGATTGACGCTTGCCCCCGGACTTAACTGCCCCAGAGAACTGCGGTTCATGGTCTCCGCCATAACGTCTGCGGTATAATAACTGCCACCCATGGATGTCACCGTCAGACACACACCGTTTACCGCGATACTGTCTCCGATCTGGCTGCCTTCCAGCACCTTTTTACAACCGATAGTCAGC
>CABRZK010000076.1 GCA_902475415.1 uncultured Eubacterium sp. | reverse complement strand
CCATCAGCTGAGAGGACGTGTCGGTCGTGGGGATGCGCAGTCTTACTGCATATTAATGCAGGGCAAGGAAGAGCAGACGAAAAACAAACGTCTGGAGATTTTAAATAAATCCAATGATGGTTTCTTTATCGCCGGTGAAGACCTGAAGTTGCGTGGCCCAGGCGATTTCTTTGGCATCCGCCAGAGTGGAGATTATCAGTTTCAACTGGCAGATGTGTTTCAGGATGCGGATGTGCTGAGCAAAGCTTCCTATGAGGTGTCGGTGCTTATGAAAGAAGATCCGCATCTGGAGAAGGAAGAGCACAAACGCCTGCTGGCGCGTCTGCGGATGTATGCCGGAGAACAGTTTTCGTTGCTGAACTTGTAAAGATAATCTTGGAATTCAGAAATCTCGCTGAATCAGGCATTGGATGCACTTGGCATTCAGGGAGATGACAGAGACAAGATTCAGGAGAAATTACAATAGAAACATGAATCAGCGAACAATACTCCCCGGTTTTATCCGGTGTGATATAGTTCGCTGATTTTTGTATGCATGGTGTTGCAAGTTTCATTGCCATCCTGCCATTAATGTGTTTTCCGGTTGATGTATTCGGTTTTGTATTTGGAATAGATGATTTTCTGACTGCTGTAGAGTCCGTAGTAGCCGGAGAGCATGTAGCTGAGGGCAATTGCAATCAGAAAATAGGGCATGCCTTCGAAACCGAACAGTTCAAAGCAGATCAGCAGGGATGTAATCGGACTGTTGGTGACGCCGCAGAAAACGGCACCCATGCCGACAGCGGCACATAATGGAACGGAGCATCCAAGTACGGAGGCAAAGAAACTTCCGAAGGTGGCACCGATGAAGAGGGTGGGAACGATCTCGCCACCTTTGAAACCGGCACCTAAAGTGGCTGCGGTAAAGAACATTTTCAGAAGAAAGGCCAGTGGAAATACCGTCTGTCCCTGCATACATCCGGCGATAATGCTCATACCGGTACTATTGTATGTCTGATCGCCCACCAGCATGGTCAGTGCAATGACGATGAGTCCACCGAAAGCCGCACGCAGATACGGATTTTTGAAGAATCGTTTGTACAACCGTTCTGCGTTGTGCAGAATCGTACAGAACAGGATGCTGACTACCGCGCACAATACGGCGAAAATACCGATGACGATGGCTGTTTTTAGTGAAAATGCAGGTATGGAGGAAATCGGAAAGATTTCCGGGGTGATGCCGCAGGCTGTGGCCACACCGTGTGCAGTCAGGGAGGCAATCACGCACGGAACCAGTGCGGAATAGTGCATGATACCAACGCTGACAACTTCCATGGAGAAGATGGCAGCGGCCAGCGGTGTGCCAAAAAGAGCAGAAAATGCGGCACTCATACCACACATGATCATGATGTGTTGGTCTTTTTCATCGAAATGAAAGAGTTTGCCCAGGGAGTTGCCGATGCTGCCACCAAGCTGTAAGGCGGCACCTTCCCGGCCTGCGGAACCACCGAATAGATGGGTCAGCAGTGTGGCGATAAAGATCAGCGGTGCCATGCGAAGTGGGATGTTTTCATTGGAATGGATGGCGGAGAGTACCAGGTTGGTTCCGGTATCTTTTTCGTCATGCAGGATATGGTACAGCCAGACAATCAGCATGCCGGCCAATGGCAGAAACAGAATGATCCAGGGATGGGCCAGACGCGTGGATATGACGAACTGCATGCCATAATAAAATGCGGTGCCGACGAAACCGATGATAATTCCTGACAGTATGGCAAATATAATAGCCCGGAGTGACGTGACAAGATGTGCTCCGGCTTTTTTTAATAAACTCAGATATGGTTCAAACATATTTTTCTCCCTTGTTGTCCCCGCAACATTGCAAGAACATCTAAAATGATTTATACTTTATTATTATAGAGAAAACGAGAAAAAAAGCAATGAAAAACAGTGTCTCGGGAAGCAGGTTGTACGAATGAAGAGAAAATTGCAGGATATTATACAGGAAAAATTTGATTATAGTCAGACATGTCTGCTGCTACCGGACATGGATCTGAAATTTACGGCTGCAGAGAATGAGGTGTTTGAGGGAACTTTTGCCTTTCATAGCAGCTCAGATCAGGAAGTGCGAGGCATTGTGTCCTGTGAAAATCCGCACGTAACCTGTGAGACCAGGGAATTTCATGGTACGGAGATTCAGATCCGGTTTCAATATCATGCAGATGCTATGACGGAAGGTATGACAGATCGTGGAATTTTTGTGATCACCAGTAATGTGGGGGAATATCAGCTGCCATTTCGGGCGGATATCTCGAGACATTATCTGCCTTCCTCCATTGGCCGGATCAAGACGTTAAATGATTTTACAAATTTGTGTAAACTCAGCTGGGATGAGGCGCTTCAGATTTTTAAATCACCATATTTTGTCAATGTGCTGCATCATGACACTGGTTTTCAGAGACTGTTATATCGCGGACTGACGCAGCATGGGCACGGGGCGCATGAGATGGAGGAATTTCTGATCGGATGTGGCAAGAAGAAGCGGAGTACGATCACGGTGGCCCGTCCGCAGCGTGAGTATCATACAGAGAGCAGGATACAGACGGATTTTCTGGATATCGAAAAGAGTGAATGGGGTTATATTTTGATTGATGCTTCCTGCGATGCGGATTTTATCCGCCTGGAGAAGCATCAGATTTGGACTTACGATTTTGTTGGAAAGCATGCAGAACTTTCCTATCAGATTTTGCCAGGAATGTTGCATGCGGGCAGAAATTTTGCCAGAATTTCTCTGAAAACGGCGTTTCAGACTGTGGATGTGGAGCTTACTGTTTCTGAGGCTGAGACTGGAAGAGAAAAGTCAAAGAGTTGGAAGAACCATAAACTCCGTGCGCAGATGGAACGACTATATCTGGATTATCGCAGGGAACAGGTCAGCCGGGATGAATGGCAGGAAGAGATGGAACAGTTAATCAGCCAGGCGGAGAAGCTGGATGGCAAAAATGAATGGCTGCTGCTGTACCGAATGTACGTGGATCTTTGCTGTGAACAGAAGGATGAGGCAGAACTGCTGTCAAAAAAAGTGGCGCGGATGATTCAGAATCAGCGGACACCTCTCAGTGCATTTTATCTGTATCTGACCACCCTGGGAGAGACTCCTTCGTATATCCGTGATGTGACGAAACGGATTCGGGAGATTTATCTGAAGTATCCGTCTCATCCGGTGCTTGTGTGGATTCTGCTTCATATTGATGAGGCGTTGCTGCGCAATCCGGAGCGCAAGTATCAATGGATCCGGAAATATATGATGACGGGAAGTGCGAGTCCGGTCTTTTATGATGAAGCAGCAAGAATACTGGAGAATCATCCGGAATTGTTGTTTCAATTTGACGATTTTGAGCGGCGTCTGCTGTTCTGGATGATGAAACATGGTCGCCTGACAGCACAGATTGGAAATCGTCTGTTTACACTAATGCAGTCGGTAAAGACCTTTGATGCAGTTTATTTTCAGTTGCTGTGCCGTTGCTATCGATTAGTGGCAGACAGTAATGCTGTGAAGGTGATCTGTATGTATCTGATCAAATGCAACCGTTATGGAACAGCGTATTTCCCGTGGTTTCAGAAAGGTGTAACACAGCATCTGAAGATTGCCGGTCTGTATGAGGCGTATATGCTTTCCTGGAATAAGGCAGATGGTATGCTGCCAGAAGAAATTTTGCGCTATTTTTCCAGAAACAGTTCGCTGCCGGCCAGAAGAAAGGCCATGTTTTATGCATATCTGGTGAAAAACCGAAGTCGGATCGGTGACAGCTGGCAGTCTTATCTGGTGTTGCTGCGCAATTTTGCAAAGCAGGAACTGGCCCAGGGACATATGAATGAGGATCTGGCTGTCATTTATGAAGAGGTCAGGAGACAGACCCCGAAGGGGGAATGGGAGCAGTGGTGCGGGAACGCGGAGAACTGTTACCGGATTCGGGTGCTGCATGCAGAGATGACGGGGATTCATGTGTTACAGGATGGAATTGCGGAGATACAGAAGTCCCCGGTATATGAAAAGGGAAGTTATGTAAATCTGACCAGAAAGCCGTTTGTGATTTTATATGAAAGTGCGTCCGGTACGCTTTACACGGCGCAGGATCAGTTTCATTTGAAAAAAATGATGTCGGGAAGTCATGTTTTCCAGACGCAGGCAGATCAGAAAGCGTCGGTGACAGATCAGAAATCAGGCAGGATGCAATTATCGCTGCCGGAACGGCTGGAGACCTTTGCGGCGCCGATTGCAGTTCTGGCAGAATGTATCTGGCAAGCGAAAAATCAGAAAAAAGATGTCACTGAGTATGAAGAAAAGTTAATGCTCCATATGCTTTTTACCGGCGAATTTGCCCCGGATCATGAGAAAATCTTCGAAGATCTGCTGCAGAAGGATACGGATGAGCTGATTTTACAGGCTTATGCGGTCTGGTTTTCCTGGAAGTATATGCGGGATGAGACAAAGCTGCCGGAGGCAGCGCGAGGATATATTGGAAGGCGTATGGCGCGAAAAGTATGCAGACAGAATGTATGTGCTGCGGCTTTTTTAAGAGCTTATGCGGAGAGCCCAGAGGATGTTTACTGTGAACGGGCGGAGCAGGTACTGAAGATGTTTGTACTTGAAAATTGCTTTTTTGATTTTTATCAAAAGTTGCCGGAACGCTTACAGCGGAAGTACCTGCTGTATGCACAGAAAACGATTACCTGTGTCAGTGATCCGGGACAATATCTGCAGCTGGTTCGTCTGGGACATCAGAATGCTTTGCGGAAAGTAGTGACAGCCAGGGAAGTGCTGCCAGGAATCTATAGTTTTACATGCAGAGACCTGATTCTGGAACCGGAAACCTATGAGATTCAGAACAGGGATGGAAACTGTGTAGAACGTGGAAGGACAGATTCAGCTGATTTCGAAAAATGGCAGGATACCCGCATGGGAAAACTGGGAATTCTGGCTCAGAAACGGGATGCCAGACTGGATTATCAGTATGCGGAACTGACGGATCTGGCAGATGTATTATTTCAGCCGGTAGAGGAGTAGAAAAACGTGGAACAGAAAAAAATATATATCGGAATAGATCTGACGGATATTCAGGCGATGGTAACGATGTATGCAGCCGGTATGAAAGAGCCGGAAACCATTGCCGTTGGCGGTGAGGAACGTTACGAGATACCGTTGGCAATCTATCTGTCAAATATGGGAAAAGCTTTTTATGGCGAGGAAGCACTCCGGCGGAAGGAGCAGCCCCAGGGAGAGTTTTTTGATGATCTGTATCAGAAAGCACTGGCTGAGCTTGGAGAGGAAAGCAATTTTTATGAGGGGTTACTCCGGCAGTTCCTGCAACGCCTGATCCGTCTGAAAAGCCGCTTTGGAGCGGGCACGGATACGGCGCAGATCTGTCTGGGGATTACAATTCCGGAACTTACGGAGGATGTCTTTTCTCTTTTTGATCAGATCCGGAAAGAGATGGAACTGTCGGAAGATGCTTTTTTCCTGATGGATCATGGAGAGAGTTTTTTTGCACATACCTATCATCAGGATGCGGTGATCTGGCAACATGAGGTCGCACTTTTTGATTTTTCGGAAAAGAAGGTGTCTTTTTATCTGCTGCACCGCAAAGGAGGAAGAAATCTGCAGATGGTGACGGCGGAGCAGAAGTGCTGGGAAGTGCCTGCACATGTATTACCGGATTCCCCGGTGCGGGATGAGTTTTTTGCGAATATCATCCGGCAGGCATTCTCCAATCATATGATTTCTGCGGTTTATTTTGTGGGAGATGGTTTTGACGGCGGATGGCTGAAGGAGTCACTGCGGGTACTTGGTACGAATAAACGGGTATTCCTTGGGAAAAATCTGTTTACCAAAGGGGCATGCTATGGCGCATACCGCTACAGTTCCTGTCCGGACTGGGGCTTTTTCTATCAGTGTGAATATAAGACTCAGGGAGAGATTTTTCTGCAGATACAAAAGGAAGGCAGTCCAGCATTGCTGCGGCTTCTGGAGGCAGGCAGAAACTGGGATTATGAGCCTCCGGCGTATGAGCTTTTGTATGATGGCACGCCAGAGATCGTATTTGAGATTGGAGAAATCGGTCATGGAAACCGTCGCCGGCAGAGTTTTAGTCTGACAGATCTGCCGGAGCGTCCGGTCAGAACGATTCGTTTCTGGGTGCAGGCACGAGCACTTGACGGAAGACGTGCCGAAGTGCACATTTCAGATACGGGGTTTGGAAGTTTTTTTGAATCAACCGGAAAGACATGGACGGTGCCGGTTGTTTTTGATACAGAGGATAAGAAAACGGGATATCGTGAACATAGAAAATAAAAAAGGTAACAGGAGAAAGTTGGGAAGCTGTTGCAATTGATGAAGAGAGGTCAGTATGGGTGCTTTAAAATTATGTACATATGAAAAGGCTGCATATCCGCTGTATCTGGAAACGCTGGCTCTGCAGATTGAGACGATGGAGGAATTGTGTTATGCCATGGAATCACATCTGTTTCTGCTGGATGAGAACTGGATTGGAAGAGAGCTGTTTGTCTGGCTGAAGGATGGCTTACACGCAGAAGAACTTGCATCACAGGTGCAGCATCTGTACCAGAGAAAGAAGGATGTGTATGCCTGTGCGGAGCTGATTTTTGCGGCTTCCGGCTATTATTCGGGCAGTGAACTGCAGAGCCTGGAGCAGATGATGGAGCGGATCCGGGGAAAGAATCCGATGGAACGGCGCAAAATGCGAGCGGATCATTATCTGGAGCAAAAACGGTATCGGTATGCTGCTTATGGTTATCTGGAACTGCTGCAGCCGGAATATATGGCTCAGATGACGGAGGAGCTGCAGGGGCATATCATGCATAACCTGGGTGTGACATATGCCAGGCTGTTTCTTTTCTCAGAGGCTGCCCGCATGTTTTCAAAGGCGTATCAGAAATCCAGGGATGAGCGTTCCAAGCTGTGTTATCTGTATGCAATGAATTATAATTCAGAGGAAGAGCAGATGGAGGATGCGGCCCCGGAGATTCATTTTGGAACGATGAAAGAGGCGTTTTCGCATTTTACTGATGTGTCTGACCAGGAGCAGTACTATGAGGAACGCCGTAAAATTTCGGATGCGAACCATGCTTTTAACTGGAAAAGCAGGGAAGAAGAGGTGCGTTCCCGCTGGATTTCGGAATACGAAAAGATGTATTCCTAAAAATCCTTTACGAATACCATTCGCGGTGGTATAATGTCGGGCGGATGGTATTCCGAAAGGAAACGATACCTTGTATTTATTATTTTGAAACGGAGCTTGTATTGCAGGAGCAAACAAGACTCACTGTCCCGCCATGAAGAAATGGAGGGATGCTTATGAATATTGGATTTATTGGCGCAGGGAAAGTAGGTTTTTCGCTGGGAAAATATCTAACCGAGCGCGGCGAACGGGTGACGGGATACTTCAGTCGCAATCCGCAGTCATCCAGAGAAGCAGCAGATTTTACAAATACCAGACAGTACATGAATTTGAGACATCTGGTAGAGGACAGTGATGTCCTTTTTGTGGCAATCCCGGATTCGGCGATTGCTCCAATGTGGGAACAGTTAAAAATGCTTCCGATTCAGAATAAGATTATAAGTCATTTCAGTGGTTCATTAAGTTCCGCTGTCTTTTCGGATATTGAGCGTTATCACGCTTTTGGATACTCTATCCATCCGCTTTTCGCCATTAATGATAAGTATGAATCTTATAAGGTACTCTCACAGGCATTTTTTACCATTGAGGGTCATCCGAAGTATCTGAACTGGTTTTTGAAACTTTTTGAAAGTTTTGGAAATCCGGTGGAGGTGATTTCACGGGAAGACAAAGTACGTTATCATGCGGCGGCAGCCATGGTCAGCAATCTGTATGTGGGGCTGGCAAATATGTGCGAGGAAATGCTGCGGGACTGCGGTTTTTCAGCAGCTAATGCACACCGCGCCTTATCTCCGCTGATGATGGGAAATACGGAAAACATTGTTCAGTACAGACCGGTCGGGGCTCTGACAGGTCCGATTGAACGAAATGACTTGTCTACGGTTTTGGATCATTTAGACAACCTTTCCGGACAGGAACTGAAAATTTATCAGGATCTGTCACAGGAAGTATTGAAGGTTGCAAAAATGAAACATCCGGAGCGGGATTATTCTGAGATGGAAAGGATTATCAATTCATGAAAACAACAGTTTCTACGTTAAAAAAACAGAAAGAGAACGGGGATAAGATCACAATGCTCACCTGTTATGATTATTCCATGGCGAAACTCATGGACGAAGCAGGAATTGAGATTTTGCTGATCGGTGATTCCCTGGGAAATACAATGCTGGGATATGAAAATACATTGCCGGTTACGATGGAAGATATGATCGCTCATACGGCAGCTGTCAGCAGAGGAGCGAAAAATGCCTTTGTTCTGGCTGATATGCCGTTTATGTCTTATCAGACTTCCGTTTATGACGCTGTGGTAAATGCAGGCCGTCTGATGAAAGATGGACATGCCCACGGTGTCAAGCTGGAAGGCGGCGCGAGAGTGTGCCCGCAGATTGAGGCAATCGTAGCAGCAGATATTCCGGTATGTGCACATATCGGACTGACACCGCAGTCCATCAATGCATTTGGTGGATTTAAGGTACAGGGCAAGAGCGAGGAGGCAGCCCGTCAGCTGGTAGAGGATGCGAAAAAAGTGGAAGCAGCAGGCGCTTCTATGCTTGTTATGGAGTGTGTTCCGGCGAAACTTGCGGAAGTAATCACAAAGACAGTTTCCATTCCGACCATCGGAATCGGAGCTGGTGCAGGATGTGACGGACAGGTTTTGGTCAATCAGGATATGCTTGGTATGTTTTCTGATTTTACACCGAAGTTTGTCAAACGTTTCGCAGAAGTCGGTGAGATCATGAAACAGGCTTTTGCGGATTATTCTGCAGAGGTTAAAGCAGGAACTTTCCCGGCGCAGGACATACATACGCGATTTCAGATGAAGTGATTGAAAAATTATATTAAGAACAAAACAGACTAACAGTGTTAGCTGATTGTCAAAGTTAATATATGTAGTGTTTGCTTTTGATTTCATACAGATGTATAGAGAAAAGAAGAAAAAAGCAAAAATGAAAGTCGAAAAACAAGGATAGAGGAGAATAAAGATGCAGGTTGTAACAACAGTAAAAGAAGTAAGAGATATTGTAGCAGGATGGAAAAAAGAAGGAAAAACCGTTGGTTTTGTACCAACCATGGGTTATCTTCATGAAGGACATGGCAGTCTGATCACAAAAGCAGGCGAACAGAATGATAAAGTAGTTGTCAGCATTTTCGTGAATCCGATGCAGTTCGGACCGACAGAGGATCTGGAAAGCTACCCGAGAGATCTGGAAAAAGACAGCAAATTCTGTGAGAGCCTTGGCGCTGATCTGATCTTTCATCCGGAACCGGAAGAAATGTATCATGACGGATTCAGCTCTTTTGTAGATATGACTGTTCTGACAGAAGAACTTTGCGGTTTAAGCCGTCCGGTTCATTTTCGTGGTGTTTGTACTGTTGTAAGTAAATTATTTAATATCGTACAGCCGGACCGTGCATACTTTGGTCAGAAAGATGCGCAGCAGTTACTTGTTATTCGCCGCATGGTTCGCGATCTT
>CABRZK010000075.1 GCA_902475415.1 uncultured Eubacterium sp. | reverse complement strand
TGAAAGATTATTAAATTATGTGAAAGTCTGGACGACCAGTGATGAAGAGAGCACCACTTCTCCGACAACGGAGCGTCAGTTTGATCTGGCAAAACTTCTGGTGGAAGAAATGAAAGAGATTGGCATCGAAGATGCTATGATGGACGAGTATGGTTATGTCTATGGACATATTCCGGCAACTCCGGGCTATGAAGATCGTACAGCCATTGGTTTTATCGCACATATGGATACTGCACCGGATTACAGTGGAGAAAATGTAAATCCACAGATTATTGAAAACTATGACGGTAAGGATGTGATTCTTGGAACTTCAGGAAGAATACTGACGACAAAAGATTTTCCGGCATTGAAGGAAATGGCTGGAAGAACGCTGATCACCACAGATGGAACAACTTTGCTGGGTGCGGACGACAAAGCCGGTATTGCTGAAATTCTGACAGTCGCTGAGGAGTTATTAAAAGGTGAGATCCCTCATGGAAAAGTCTGCATCAGCTTTACGACAGATGAGGAAGTTGGAAGTGGCGCCTGCCATATGGATCTGGAGCGTTTCGGCGCACCGTATGCCTATACCGTAGACGGAGGTCCGGAAGGAGAAATCCAGTTTGAAAACTTCAATGCAGCTTCTGCTGAATTTACCGTTCATGGTGTCAATGTGCATCCGGGCGAGGCAAAAGATATTATGGTGAATTCGATTAAGATTGCCATGGAGCTTCAGAGCATGCTGCCGGTACTGGAAGCACCGGAGCATACGGAAGGATATCAGGGATTTTATCATCTGATGGATATGAAGGGCAGCGTGGAAGAGACAAGCATGTCTTATCTGATCCGTGAGTTTGATGCAGACAAATATGAACAGCGCAAAGCATTTATGGTTCAGGTGGCTGCATTTATTAATACAAAATATGGTGAGGGAACCGTAGAGCTGAATCTGCAGGATTCCTATCGTAATATGCGTGAAAAAATCGAGCCGTGCATGCAGCTGATCGATTATGCAGTTCAGGCATGCAAAGATGCTGATGTGGAGCCGAATATTGCCCCGATTCGTGGTGGTACAGACGGTGCACGCTTAAGTTTTGTCGGACTTCCGTGCCCGAATCTGGGAACCGGCGGATATGGTTTTCATGGTGCCTATGAGCATATTACGGCGGAAGGCATGGACAAAGCAGCGGAGATTATCAAAAATATTGTCCTTCAGTTTGCAGAGAACAGATAGAAGCAGCGTTTTCATATTTTATGAAGTTATAAAATGTAATTTACGCTGTTACTGCACTATGGTACAATGGTAAAACGATAGTGTTTATCTGAAAGATTCAGCCATATCTGAACCAGATTGTTTGTTTATCAGTGCGATTCAGAGAGTGAACAAAGGTATTCTGATAAGCTGCTGATAGAAATTTGTTGAGAAAAAATACGATAGAGAAAGAGTAGGAAATTTTATGGGTGCATTATTGTATCAGACACTGAGAGAGAGTATTGTGGATGCAATCCGAAATAAGATTTTTAATCATGAAATTAAACCGGGGCAACGTATTGTTGAACTGGAGCTTGCAAAAGAATTTCATACCAGTCGGGGACCGATTCGTGAAGCTCTCAGGCAGTTGGAAAATGAAGGAATCATTGAGTATACAAGAAATGTGGGATGTTCTGTCCGCGAATTATCTTTTATGGATTCCTATGAAGTATATATGTTGAGAACAAATTATGAGGTAGTGAGTGTTCGTTTCCTTCAGGGAAAGATCCCGGAAGAGTCGTTGAAACAGCTTGGGGAGATTTTGGAACGCATGAAAAAACTCAGTGCGAAGGAATTTGATCAGGTGTTTGCCTGTGATAATGAATTTCATGAGGAACTGGTGAAAATGTGTCAGATGACGCGGATGCAGAAGGCTTGGAAAGAGCAGTATTACAGCAATGTGTTGGCGGGATATAACCTGGTGCAGGATAAGGAAACGGTAGCCAGACGGCAGTATGCTTCCCATAAAGTGATTTATGACGCCTGTGTGTCCGGTGACTGCGAGGCAATCTGCAAAGCAATCAAGGATCATTATTGGAGAACTATCGCAGGAATGATGCGTGAACAGAAAGTGGATGATCCTGACCTGGAAGAGGCATGGAAACACGCTTTTTAAATCGAAAATTTAATTCTGGAAGATATCTGGAAACATGTTTTTAATTAAAAATCCGGCTTAGGTTATCCTGATTGTGAAACAGACAGTCAGGAACTAAGCCGGATTTTTTAGATAAATTCTTGACTGGTAAATCATGAATGGCAGATAGCATATGAATTTTTTCTGGGAAAGAGCATACACATGTGTGACAATAAAACAACGATTTCCTGAAATGGTTGTTTTTTAGACAAAAGTGGGAAAATGTGTGGTTGACTCTTAAAAATCACTTTCGTATAATGTTTGTTACAGTTCGTACATAACAGATGTATGTAAGAAACACGAAAAAGGTACAGATGTCTTGAAAAACAGGAGTGAAGATAACAAAATGAAAAATGTATGGAAAATATTCAGAAGGGATCTGAGGCGTTTACTTCGAAACCGGGCGGCAGTGCTGGTGCTTGGCGGAGTCTGCCTGCTTCCGTCACTGTACGCATGGTTCAATATTGCAGCCAATATGGATCCGTACGGTAACACGAGAGGGATTAAAGTAGCGGTGGCAAACTGTGATACGGGGGCAGATACGGCGCAGATGTCGCTGGATGCAGGAACAACGATCATAGAGAACCTTAAGAAAAATAAACAGCTTGGCTGGCAGTTTGTAGATGAGGAACAGGCAGTGGAAGGAGTAAAATCCGGACAATATTATGCTGCTATCGTCATTCCGGAAGATTTCAGTGAAGATCTGCTCAGTATTTTGTCCGGAAGCGTGGAAAAAGCACAGCTGGATTACTATATTAATGAAAAGAAAAATGCGATTGCACCTAAGATTACGGATACCGGTGCTACGACGCTGCAGCAGCAGGTCAACGATACGTTTTCATCTGTTGCTTCAGAAGCAATTTCTGAAATGATCAGTACGTCAGCCGGTGACCTGACCGTTGATATGGATAATACGAATTCTGAACTGTTGCAGTCAGTTTCGGCGGTACGGGAGAATCTGTCCGGTTATCAGAAAATGCTGCAGGATTTTCAGAATACAGTCGGCAGTGCGGATACGATGATTCAGGATACCTTAAAGACGCTGGAAAAAGTGAAGAAATCGGGTACGTTTGTATCTGATACACTGAATCAGAGCACAGATTTGCTGGGGGAGAGTCGGAAAGCAGCTTCTGATTTTGCGGGTGCATTTTCAGACAGTTTATCCAGCGGAGAATTATTCCTGAATGATGCTTATATCACGGCATCGATCAAACTTGGCAATCTGGAAGCAAAAGTGCAGCAGATCAATACTTCCGTAGGTGGCGGTGTGGATTCCGTTACAGACCTGAACCGGAAAAACCAGCAGATTCTGGATGAACTAGCCAGGTTGCAGGAAAGTATTGGTAATGATTCACAGATTTCCACAACGATTTCTGAACAGATTGCACAGTTGCAGAAACAAAATCAGGAACTTGGTCAGGTGCTGGATTCCCTGAGCCAGAGCAATACGGCACTGGGAGATATGGTGACGACTGCACAGAATACGAGAACGGATCTGGAACAGATCGCCGGAGACAGCCGAAATGACCTCAGAACTTACCGCGATACACTGACACAGTCTTCTGTACCGCAGATCAGTCAGGCATTGGACGGGCTGGCAACGGTCAGCGGCAGTATGGCAGCGACACTGTCAGGAATGAATCCGGTTGTGGATCAGCTCAGTACGATGCTTGGTCAGCTTCAGACCAGTCTGGATGACAGTGCGGATACATTGACAAGAACCGGTTCTGCTCTTGAAAAAGTGGACAGTCAGCTGGCGAAGATTGAGACCGATATTCAGGCGTTACAGAGCTCTGAGACGTATCAGCAGCTTTTATCACTGGAAGGCATTGATGCAGATGCGATTTCTGACTTTATGGCTTCTCCGGTTTCTATCAATTCAGAAGTGTTGTATGATGTAAAAAATTACGGAACAGGTATGACTCCTTTTTATACCAATCTGGCTTTGTGGGTTGGCGGCCTGATTCTGGTGTCGATTCTGAAACAGGAAGTAGACAGGGATGAGGAAGTATCTGATTTTTCCAGTACCAGCGCTTATTTTGGCAGATGGCTGCTTTTCGTAGTCATTGGTCTGATCCAGGGGCTGATCGTTTGTCTGGGAGATCTGGTTTTACTGAAAGTACAGTGCTTACACCCGGCGCTGTTTGTGGCAACAGGTGTGTTCTGCTCCTTTATCTATGTAAATATTATTTTTGCCATGGCGCTTACCTTCAAGCATATTGGAAAGGCACTGGGCGTATTTCTGGTTATTTTGCAGATTCCGGGTTCTTCCGGTACTTATCCGATTGAGATGATGCCGGGATTCTTCCAGAAGCTGAATCCGTTCCTGCCATTTACTTATTCCATTCGTGCGATGCGTGAGTGTATTGCAGGATTTTATGAACATACTTATGGCAGAAATATGGCAATTATGCTTGTATTTCTGGCGGTGGCACTGTTTATCGGTCTGGCGTTACGTCCGTTGCTGATGAATCTGAATCATCTGTTTGACCGCAGACTGGAAGAGACAGAGATGATGGTCGGTGAGACTGCTGGAAGTGAAAAACAGCTTCCACAGATGCAATTGATGCTGAAAACATTAATGCGTGACGAGGAAACAAAACGGCGGTTTCTGGAAAAATCAGGAGCCTTTGAACTGCGCTATCCGAAACTGGTTCGTTTTGGATTTGCGGGAATTATCGTGATTCCTCTTGTATTTCTGATTCTGTCCTTCAGCCTGCAGGCAAAATTTGTATTTCTCGTATTGTGGATCATTTCACTGATCGCCCTTGTGCTGTATCTGATCTGTGTGGAATACATTCACGACCGGATTGTACGCCAGCTGGAGATGAGCGGTATGGAACCGGAAGAACTGATGAGAAAAATGAAGGAGGGTGACATCTGATGAAAAACATATGGAAAATTTTTCAGCGTGACATGATGCGCATTCGAAATAATGTCATTGCACTGGTAGTGATTGTCGGCATCAGTGTCGTTCCCTGCCTGTATGCCTGGTTCAATATTGCGGCCAGCTGGGATCCGTATTCCAATACCGGAAGCCTGAAAGTTGCAGTGGCCAGCGTGGATGAAGGTTATGAAGGAAGCCTGATTCCTATTGAGATCAACATCGGAGATAAGGTATTGTCTGCACTGCGGGAAAATACACAGATGGACTGGGTATTTACTACGGAAAAAAAGGCAACTAGCGGTGTGAAATCAGGAGAATATTATGCAGCCATTGTCATTCCGAAGGATTTCAGTGACAAGATGATGAGTGTATTTTCTGAACAGGTGGAAAAACCGGAAATTACTTATTATTCCAATGCAAAGGAAAATGCCATTGCACCAAAGGTAACGGATAAAGGTGCCAGTGCGGTTCAGAGACAGGTAAATCAGGTGTTTATCGAAACGATTTCAGATACGACACTGACGGTTTTGCAGGCGGTTTCCAATATGACAGAAGCCAGCGGGGCAGAGACGATTGTTGCTAATCTGAATAACAATCTGAATCAGATCGCAGGAGATCTGGATGCTTCAGCCGGTTTGTTACAGTCTTTTTCGGATATGACGGGATCTGCACAGAAACTGCTGGATTCTACCACCGAGTTTTTACAGACCTCTCAGCAGCAGGCGAAGGAGAGCAAAAAGACATTTCAGGAGACAGGCAAGACGTTTTCCGGTCTGGACGATTCTGTGGATGCGGCAACGGTCAGCATTGGAACCGCTCTGAAATCAACGGAAAATGTATATACTCAGATGAATCAGAAGATTTCCACAGCATTTGACAGTGAAAGTGCGGATGTGCAGCAGGTTGCATCCACCTTTGATACGCTGGCAGGTGAAGTGGGAAAAGTAGTAACGGCATATACAGCTGTCCGGGATTCAGTGGCAGCGATTGCAGATCAATATCCGGATACGGCACCACTGGTGGATGCGCTGGTAACGAGAATGGATGCTTCCATCCGTGATCAGAAAGAATTGCAGAGCAAGCTGCAGAATAATGCAAAAGGGCTGCGGGATGCGACGACAGATCTGAGTACAGCCCAGAGTGAATTAGAAGAATTGATCAGCAAAAATAAAGAAACGATGTCCGGTGTATCAGATAGCTACCAGGCTTCTCTGAAAAAGTCACTGGATCAATTGTCCGGTTCACTGACTTCCTCCAAACAAGAGATTTCCGGTCTGCTTTCCCAACTGGAGCAAAGTGCAAATGGCATATATAAACTGTCGGATACAGCGGAATCGGATCTGACTGAGATTCAGAATACATTGAAAGATTCCGGAGATTTGCTGATCGCAGCAGCGGACCGGATTACAGATACGACCACAAAGCTGGATGAGCTGGAGGAGAGTGGAGACTTCTCGGAACTGGAATCCCTGATTACAGGAGACAAATCTTCCATCAGTACCTTCCTTGCAGCACCGGTATCTCTAAATACGCATAAAGTGTATGAGATTGCAAATTATGGTTCTTCCATGGCACCGTTTTACTCGGTATTGTCAATCTGGATCGGCGGTATTGTTCTGGTGGCGATGCTGAAAGTAAATGTATCCGAAACATGCACCGAAGGACTGAAAAATGTCAAATTATATCAGATTTATTTTGGACGTTTGATTACATTCCTGATCGTTGGACTGTTTCAGAGTACACTGATCGCACTTGGAGATTTGCTGTATCTGGGCATTCAGTGTGAGCATCCGCTTTTATTCCTGCTGGGATGCTGGTTCTCCAGTATCGTATTTGTGAATATCATTTACACGCTGACGGTTTCTCTGGGAGATATCGGTAAAGCTGTGAGTGTTATTTTACTGGTGGTTCAGGTAGCAGGAACCGGCGGAACCTTCCCGATTGAAGTAGCACCGTCCTTTTTCCGGGCTGTGTACCCATTATTGCCGTTTACACACAGTCTGGCGGCATTGCGTGAGACAGTAGGGGGACTGTACGGAGCAGATTACTGGGTTGACCTTGGAAAACTGGCGATATTCCTGGTGATATCTCTGATCGTTGGCCTGGTGCTTCGCAAACCAATCATCAAGATCAATGATGCTTTTGCAGAAAAACTGGAAGAAACAAAGCTGATGTAAAGTTAAGATGTAAAACATGGGGATTATAGACAAAAGATAATAAAATAGTTTCGGGACAGCTGTTTTCCCGGAAAAATAAAAAATCTTCGTTGTTACTTTTATAGAAGTAACGGCGAAGATTTTTTTATTCCTATAATTCTCCTTCATGATCGTTCAGATAAGAGAGGATAAATGCAATGCGAGCCTGATAATCTTCACATTCGTCCTGCATGATGGATACTGCCTTTTTTACTTTGTTCAGTACCGTGTTGCGATGCTGAAAAATAGCAGCGGATGTCTGGTTGACATTACGACCGTTTTTCAGAAACTGCATGAAGATATAGCACAGATCACCGTTGTGCGTCTCATCATACTGACGCAGAACTTCGTAGCATGGGGAGGCAGCCATTTTGTCGATACCGGCTTTTTTCAGCTCCTGCAGAAGATACAGGGTAAAGACGTTGGAAAAATAGTAAAAGGCCGGTGCAGTATGATCTGTCCTGGATGAACTGATCTGCAAAGCTTCTCTGGCCTGTGCGGCAGCAGTGGGCAGATCCATCAATGAGAAAAAGGTATTGCTGATGCCACATTCAAAGTACTGGTTCCGGAAGTTTTTCTGAAAAATCGTTTTTTCTTCTTCTGTCAGAAACGTGGCATAGGTCTCGTTTTCACTGTTGTTTTTCAAAATATAAAGCGTGTTCTGATATACAAATGGCTTTAACTGCGGAATCGAGGTTCGCAGATTCCAGCTGACAAAAGTAAAAGGAAGATCCTGTTCCCCGTCATAGCGGATGACAGCCAGCATAAACCGACCATTCATAGAGAGATCCGGGATATAGCTCAACTGATCCTCGATCTGTTTGGACGGAGCATCCGGGTGCTCTAAAATATCGTGAAACACCGGCTCGTAGATCTCGGAAGAAGACCGGTTGGTAAAACGCTTTTGCTGAAAAAACAGCTGCAGGTTTTCGGATACGATATTCATCAGATAGAGAAAATTGGTTTTCGGATGTACCGCACAGTGAAAAATCAGGGCGTAACCAACGGTGTGGTTGTTTGCTTTGAAACGGTACATCATACTGTAATAGCAGTCGTTGGTGGTCAGACTGTACCAGCTGATCAGCGGATTTTCTGCCTGTTCGGAAGTGGAGATCAGTCCATCCTGACGCAGGCGTTCCATAATCTGTGGCGTTACATAGCCGGCGGACAGAATGGATTCCATGATCGGATCGCTGACATCCGGAGTCTTCAGATAGCCGAGAATGGAATAATTACGATCCAGAACAACCATAGGATGAACCAGAAAATCTTTTGACAGGTTCAGAAGATCCTGCAGTGATTTCTGCTGGATCAGCATCAGATGGAAGTTCTTGTCCCAGATATCAAAGTCATGGAAGATTTTCAGAATACGGTTGAAAACAAGCGGAAAAGATTCATCCGTGTATAGCAGCACCATGGAAAGTTCCGGTGAAAAGTCACTGGTACGCAACGTCTCATCCTGACAGATACATAAGAATACACAGCCCGAAGGCAGATCCTTGTTGGAGGTGCGGCTTACGGCATTTAAAAGCACCTGATCGGAAACCAGATAAAGCTCGTTTCCATATTCCCCGGAAAGCTGTTCCTGGTCAAAAAGCTGGACACCGTCAAAATTGCAGGTAAGATCTATGTTCTGGGATTCATATATACTGTTGGCAGAAAGCTGATATAAAAGTACATTCAAAGGTATCTGCATAAATAGATTCTCCTTCGTATCATGATCACGATTGCACAGGTAAAGCCGACATAGGATCCATAGTTGTCGATCGTTGATCATGTAATTATTTTTTACATATCTACATTATACCACGATGTATAAATGTGTGAATAGCATAATTTTAAAGTGTATTTTTGTATTTTATTACATACATATTTTAAAATTATGTATTAAAATAGATACAAAAGTAAAAGGAGTATGTACATGCGAAGTATGGAAGAAAACATTTTGCTTGTACGAATATTTAGGGAGGTATAATTATGAACTTTTTTACACCGGCCGAAGTGGCCAGAAACTACATTGCAACCGGAAAGAGTAAGGTAAACACACCGATTCCGAAAATGATCATACTTGCAATTCTTGCAGGTGCATTCATCGGATTTGGTGGTGTCGGAGCGACAACAGTTGCCGTATCCATCACAGAGCCATCTCTTGGAAAATTTATCGGTGCCTGCGTATTCCCGGGTGGACTTACGATGGTTCTGATCGCAGGAAGTGAGCTGTTTACCGGAAACTGTCTGCTGACGATTCCGCTTCTGGAGAAGGAGATTACGGTAGGCCAGATGCTGAAAAACTGGGTCGTTGTTTATATTGGTAATCTGATCGGTGGTCTGCTGGTAGGTGCAGGTGTTGCTTTCAGTCATCAGCCGTCACTGTTTGGTAATGGAATGGCTGTATCTGTATTATCTACTGCAGCAAGCAAATGTTCCATGCCGTTT
>CABRZK010000074.1 GCA_902475415.1 uncultured Eubacterium sp. | reverse complement strand
TATGAATACCTGCTTGGCGAGTGTGATGCTTATGCCCGGCAGTTCGGAGGAAAAATCCGAGGCGAGGTGGATTACCAGAAATGGCAGGCAACCATTGATCTGTACTTGGAGCATTTTGAGTTCTGTGACCGGGAGGCACTGACGTTGCTAAAGGAGATCGCAGAGCGGGCGGAGAATGTGACATTTTCGATTAGGGATGGGCTGTTGAGAATGTCGGTGTTTATTGGGTATTTTGATGAGGTGTATTAGATGGAGTGAGAGCATCTGTCAGCGACTGGCGGGTGCTTTTTCTACGCAGATATGGTATGCTGTTAGCAGTATATCAACTTGGAGGTACGGAGCATGGACGATCAGCAGAATACATTGACTTATGAAATTATCAAAGCGGCGGTTGCCGGGGAGAAGTGGGCAACGGAAAAAATTATGGCGTATTACGATGATTATATGACAGAGCTTGCCACAGTGAAAGAGAGGCAGCCGGACGGCAGCGTGAGAACCTTTGTGGACGAGGATATGAAACAATCCATTATTTTGAAACTGCTGGAGGAGATACCCAACTTTCCGATGGAGGAAGCGGAGAGGATAGCAGAAACTGATGAGGGATATAACACTTGCGTATAGCGGTGTCTGATTTCACGAAGTATCGGGCTTGAAAACGGTTCGAGGGTACATTATGTGGTAGAAAAGCCCGGAATAAGCCCTATATGTGGGAAAAAACCGGCTCATGCAGAAATCAGAGTACATAAAATTTGTGTGTTTCTTGGACGAATGGTTCATACTCATGGAAGAATAAAAGGGTGGGGTAAACTTCTGAAAAAGAAGCCCCCACCTTTTCGCATAACTAAGAGGGTGTCAGAACTTTTCCGCAAAACAGAAAATTCGGTTGTACCTTTTCGCAAAAGAGGATTTGTGCTGAAAAAACTCCCCTGAAATAGCTCAAGTGAGCTGATTTTGGGGGAGTTTAAATACGGATCATTTTAATGGTAAAGATATTTTGATGATTAGCCCGTGAGGGGAGTTTTTCAAAAAATGAAGTTTCCCATGATGGGCTTTTACAATCTGCCGTACAATTTTATGCCCCAGGCCGTGATCTGCACCGTTGTTTTCCTCTTGGGTGCTGGATATGGACACGCCACTATTCAGCAATGCCATACGTGAGTCGTTTATTCCACATCCTGTATCACGGATTTCAAAATAACAACTGTCAACATCCACTCCAACACAAAGTGTAATCTTACACCCATTGGGGTTGTGTACGATGCTATTGCCTATGAGGTTGCTTAACATCCGGTAAAGCAAGGAATCATCACCATTTAGAAAAACGGGCTTGTCTGGGCTATCCTCTATTATTTCAATTTCATATTGTTCCGGCAACTCATTCAAAAATTCGCTTGCAACCTGCCGGGTTAATTCTACGGCATTGATCGTTTTTTTCTTTAAGGCATACATGGAGTATTCCAGTTTAGTAGTTAAATTCAGGTCTGTAATAAGTGCCCTCAGTTTTTCACTTTTTTGCCGTATAGCCGTTGCCTGTTTCCGCGTGGAAAGAGGTAAGCTGGAATTATCTTCGATTTCACAGGCATAACCAAATATAATAGAAAGCGGTGTGCGAATATCATGGGAAATTCCCCGTATCCATTCAGCACGGGTGTTGTCTTTTTTAATCAGATATTCGCCAGCACGATTTAGTCCAGCGTTTATTTCAGCCAATTCGCCCTTTTCTTCCAAATGGAACTCTTTCCCCTGTGAAAGCGATTGAATACCGTTTAAGATAGGTTCCATTGATTTTTCTACCCGATGTGCGTTGCGTACAAACAAATAAACCATTAAGAGAATATTGATAATGAACGCAATGCCAATCCCGATACATAGCGGCCATACATAAGCCGTATTTGTTGAAATGTAGTGATTGAGAACACTTCCGGGGACAAAACCGATTACCAATAGCCCGTCAGACCGTTTCCAGATATTCACAGGATAATCGTCCAGATACCAACGGCTGAACATGGCTATATCTGTTGCGGTGTATGATCGCGGTAATTCTTCCGGCAGGCCATCTTCCCATATAACGGTGCCGTCATCATTTAGGATCATAGCCCAGGCATCGGCATGGTGTAATATTTCAAGGGCCTGCGTATCCGCGCTTAGTTTTCCGTCCTCAACAACAATATGGTTGGAAAAATCTTCGATTGGGAAATTGGAATCTGCGACACCATTGAGATATGCAATAATGAAGAACATCCCCACCAATAGCAAATTAACGGCAAAAAAGAGGGCTATGATTCCGATGGTAGAAAATATATAGCGGCGAAAAAAACGTTCTACGGCATTCATCATTTCGCCCCCTTAATATTAAGCCGATAACCCACACCCTTAATTGTTACAAGCGAAACTGGCTTTGAAGGATTTTCTTCAATCTTTTCCCGCAGATGGCGGATATGAGTGGATAGTGTGCTTTCATATCCCTGCCAGAATTCACCACATACTGCTCCACACAAGGAACCTGTTGTTACAATACGCCCTGCATTTTCAGCAAGTTTTTCTAATAGCGTTAATTCCTTTCCTGTTAGTGGGAATTGATTTTCGCCGCGCTGGACGTCGGCCTTTTCAAGATCAACCACAGCAGCCTCTAAATATATTTTTCGTTCTTTCTGTGGATATGTCCGGTTCAGAATTACCTGTACTCGTAGTAACAGTTCTTTTGGGTGAAACGGTTTTACCAGATAATCATCAGCTCCAACTTCTAATCCTGCTACTCGATCTTCAGCCTCACCACGGGCTGTCAGCAGGAGAACCGGAATATTACTTGTTTCCCGTACCTCTCTTAGCACGGACAATCCATCAATCCCTGGCATCATTATGTCAAGAATTATCATATCTGGCTGCCGTTCTTTCCATATCTTTAATGCTTCTGTGCCTGAAGATGCAGTTAAAATATTAAAAAAACCGGCACGTTCAAAAATAGACTGTATCATTTCCAATAAATCAATTTCATCATCCACAACAAGGATTACTTTGTCATTCATGTGACACCTCCTCGTGCTTATTATAACTCAAGAAACCGTTCCTGACTATTTTATTACCAAAATCTCAGAGAAAAATCAGAGTTGCCTCAGAGTTATCTCAAAGTTGATATGCTATGCTGAATGTGAAAACAAAAGGAGGCATACGAACATGAGCGAATATATTATTGAAACTCACAATCTGACAAAAAGATACGGAAACCAGGTGAGCGTTTCCAATTTGAATATTCATGTAAAGCAAGGCAGGATTTATGGCCTGCTGGGACGCAACGGTGCGGGCAAGACCACCACCATGAGAATGTTGTTGGGATTAACAGCCCCTACCTCCGGCGAAGTTAAAATTTTCGGACGACCTATGCAGGGTAACGAAAACAAAATTCTTCCTCGTATTGGATGTTTGATTGAATCGCCTGGTTTCTATCCGAACCTGACCGCAACGGAGAACTTGAGAATTTTTGCGGAGCTGCGGGGAATTAACAAGCCGAATTATATCAAGGGCGCATTGGAACGTGTCAATTTACCATACCGGGATAAAAAGCTCTTTTCTGAATACTCCCTCGGCATGAAGCAGCGGCTTGCAATCGCACTGGCTGTCATGCATGAACCGGAAGTACTCATACTGGATGAGCCGATCAACGGCCTTGATCCTATCGGCATTGCGGAAGTACGGTCGTTTATCCGGGAGCTGTGTGATGCCAGAGGTAAGACAATTCTGATATCCAGCCATATCCTTTCAGAAATTTCTCTACTGGCAGATGACATTGGAATTATTGACCGTGGTGTTTTGCTGGAAGAAGAAAGTCTGAAAGAATTGGAGGCAAAGAACGCAAAGTTTGTTCACTTCATCGTTTCGGATGCAAGTAAGGCTGCACAGATTATCAGCAAGCTGTTCCAAACTAGAAATATGCAGATTGCTGATAGTTACAATCTGTATCTGTATGATACAACTTTGCCAGTAGCAAAGATTAACCGCGCCCTTATGGAGAATGGTATTGACATTAAGGAAGCGCATCTCTGTGAGGACACTTTGGAGGATTACTTCAAAAAGATTACAGGGGGTGAGGGGATTGCTTAAACTGATTAAATGCGAATTTTGGAAGCTAAAGCGCAAACATTTTGTGTCTTTTGTGGTTTTCGCAGCCCTGCTTTTCCCTATTCCCTTTACAGCACTGGTATTAGCCGGGAGTGTCGGAAATTTTACGGGATTTGATGCTGTTTTTGGACTGCTCGTAACATTGGGAGAGCCTGTCATGCTGCCTATCGTTTTAGGAATTGTGGCGGCCATGCTGTTTTTTATGGAGCGTGATAACGATACATTAAAAAATTTACACACAATTCCTGTTTTCCCAGTGAAAATTGCGAGTGCTAAAATTGCCGTTCTTTTTATTTTGGGTTTGATTTACTCATTGGCAACTCTGCTGTCTTCTATGGCCGGAGGACTAATGGCTGGGAGCGAATTAGTAAACATTGGTGAGAAGATATGGATTTCTGTTGTTACCAGCGTGTTATATACAGCCAGCACATTGCCAGTTGTTATTATAATCGTTGGGCTTAATCGTTCTTATATCTTTTCAATTATATTGACATTCTTTTACACCATGTTTGATTATATGCTGGCGTATGGAGGGCAATTTGCATCGGAAGAACCAGCCATGAAGCTGATATCCAACATATTCCCTGCACCCACTATTTACCGTTGGCAGGCAGCACAATTTGTTTCACCGGACTCCCCGGCATATTCAGTCATAGAGCCATATTTCCTGCCGCTATGGATGGTTGTCCTGATTGTGTTTATCATCGGTGCAATATCTTATCTGGCTATCATAAAGATTTACAGCAAGCATGAAAGTTGAGGTGAAAGTAATGCTAAAAATCGCAAAAACAGAGTTTTATAAATTAAAGAGGTATTCTGTTGTCTGGATCGGTGTTGCCACGATGCTAACGGTTGTTCTACTTACCCGCTTTATGGCAACTGCATCGGATGGGGCGGTTCATACCCTTGAATATTTTTCAAACAGTGTGATCTGGAATAACTTTAGTCTGATTTTTCCGGCGACTATTACCCTGATTGCTGGTTATATCATCGAAAGAGAACGTGTAGACGACACGTTAAAAAACATTTTGACAATTCCGATACCGTTTCGGAAATTGCTGGCGGGCAAATTGATTGCCGTTGGCGGATTGGCGATTATTCTGGCCGCCATCGAATTTGTTTTTACCATGATTATATTTTTTATAAGCCGCTTTCCGGGCTTCTCTTTTGCAGGGATGATACTGGCCCTTGTTAGGATGATTGGAATGAACCTCTTTGTGTATGTGGCTGTTCTTCCGATTATTGTATTTACTGGGCAGCGCGCAGGCAGCTTTATGGCGGGGGTTGGATTTTCTTTCTTTTATGGATTTGTAGGAACATTTGCATCTGGTCATGGTCTTGGTAATATCTATCCCGTTACTGCGGGATTAGGGCTTATTAATTACCAGGGTGGTGAAACGGCTGCCTACAATATATTTTTAAGCACTGGAATACTGCTGCTTATGTTTACTATAAGTACTGTTATGCTTTTATTTGCTGAAAATAAAGCATCTATAACAAAAACAAATCAAAAGGTCAAAAAAAACCGCTAAAAATAAGCGGTAAAATTAAGGAGGGCTAATATGAAATCGAAAAAATTGTGGCTTGGTATTGGTGCAGTAGTCTTAATCGTGCTGTGTATGGGTGTAGCATTCCTGGCTACACAGGGAAAAACCGACTACTATACGCAGATCGATAATCGTTGGGTAACAGAAATTGATCCACATGGTACCATGAACTACGAATACAATCTGGATGCCTACGATGAAACCGGAAAAGAACGGGATATTACATTTGAAACAAGTAAAGTCCTGACCGATGGTGCGTATCTTTGCCTGAAAGTGGCACCGATTCGTGGTGTAGTAACCTGGGCAGAGGTACAGTATGATGAACTTCCGGAAGCAGTACAAGCTGTATATTCAAAGTAGTAATTTACAAGGAGAACGAAATTGAAGAAAATACTTATTGTGGACGATAATATGGATTTTTTGCGGATATTGTCATCCGCTTTGCAAAAGCGATTCCAAACCTATGAGTCTATGGGTGTGGCTGATGCCTTGAAAATTCTTGAGTCTGTTACTGTTGATGCAGTATGTTCTGATTTTAATATGAGGGACGGCACAGGGCTGGAGCTTCTTATAAAATTACGCCAGAAGGGTGTGAAAGTTCCATTTTTACTTATGTCTGGCGATGATGATACTCGTCTAAGAAATGAGGCACAAGCCTGTGGAGCGGTGTTTTGCTGTAAAACGGACTATGACCTGATTGCCAGAATTAACGAAATGGTAGGTTGATCTGGCATCTTACAGCAGTAAACTGTTAGTGAAGGAGTTGAAAATGAACAATCTTATAATTGAAACAAGTAATTTGTGTAAATGTTATGGAGTGAACATGGTAGTAAGTCATGTAAATATTCATGTTCAAAAAGGGAGCATTTATGGATTGCTTGGACGAAATGGTGCAGGCAAAACATCAATAATGAAAATGATGTTGGGGTTGACTCCAATAACAGATGGAAACATTACGATGTTTGGAATGCAATTTCCTGCAAATAAGGCAGAAATTTTGCGAAGGGTTGGAGTAATGATTGAAACACCGGGATTTTATCCTAACCTGACAGCTACGGAAAATTTGCAGATTCTTTCAAGTTTGCGTGATGTCACAGACAAGAATGCCATTCAGAAAAGTTTGGAATTGGTTGGTTTGCCATACAAGGATAAGAAAATGTTCTCCGAATATTCGCTTGGTATGAAGCAACGGCTTGGCATTGCAGCGTCTATAGTACATGATCCTGAACTTTTAATACTCGATGAACCCACAAACGGCCTTGACCCTATCGGAATTGCAGAAATGCGTTCTTTCATTCGGGAACTGTGCAGTACCAAAGGAAAAACAGTTTTGATTTCCAGTCATATTCTTTCTGAAATTGCTATGCTGGCCGATGATGTTGGCATCATAGACCGCGGTGTACTGCTGGAAGAAGAAAGTTTGAAAGAACTGGAAAAAAAGAATACAAAGTATGTTCAGTTTTTCGTATCGGATGCTGGAAAGGCTGCACAAATCATTGATGGTGCATTTAAAATAAAAAGCATGAAAATTGTGGACAAAAACACTCTTTATCTGTATGATATGTCATTTCCAGTGGCAATGATTAACCGTACTCTTGTTGAAGCTGGCATTGATGTAAGCGAAGCGCATCTCTGTGAAAATACATTGGAGGATTACTTTAAGAAGATAACAGGAGGTGAGGGGATTGCTTAAAGTCTATTTAAACGAATTACGAAAAGTAAAGAGACAGAAAACAGTGCGAATGATCATGTTGGTTGGCGTACTTATGCCTACGTTTTCTTTTGCACTTTGTTTGCATAATGGATATCGTTTCCGCAACCTTGTAGGAATGAATATTTTATTAGGTAATTTCCTTGTTGCCCCTTTTTTGTTTTCCATTATTCTGGTAATGCTTTTTTCGATGGAGGAACAGAACGATACTTTGAAAACAATACTTGTGACTGCCGTACCAAAGTCCAAAATTCTTCTGTCAAAGATTGAAGTAGCATTTACGTTTGTGCTGATTTTTTCAATCATAAACTGTCTATATACATTCGCAGGCGGCATATTTTTGGGAATGTCGTCTGCCTTTGTATTAAAAGCATTGAAAGCACTTTTTATTACTGTAATAGCTGCCGTTTGTGGAACAGCGCCAGTATTGTTGGTAATTGTTGTGTTCCATAAAAAGCATCTTATTGCGTTGATTTTAGCAAATTGCTTTGTGCTTATAGATTTCCTCTTTGTTTGGCAGTTGACAATGCTTAATTGTCTAAAATTGCATCTGCCTATTTGCATTGCGTACCGTATTACCTATCCATTGTCGATTGTTGAATATACTCCAAACTTACAATATGGTTTGGATGCTTTATACTATCCGGCATTTAGGGGAGAGTTGCTTCTGGTCATTGTAGTATGTATTTCAATGCTTGGAGGCATTTTAATTTATAATGGTCAGGAGGTGTAGCGAATGAAAAAACTCTATCTGGCGGAAATTTGCAAGATTAAAAGAATGAAAATGACATATGTTGCATATATCGGCATTTTGTTTAGCATGATTATTTCTTCTGTTCAATTACTTGGGCGGGTACAGGATGCAACTTTTGAACAGTTAGCAAGTATGTTTACATACAATAATGTATTGTTGGTTTTGCCTTTTTGTCTATCTCTTATTGGTGGATATATCATTGATAGAGAGTATACTCAGAACACGCAAAAGAATTTATTTACAATACCTGTTCGTTGGAGCCGTGTGATTAAAGCGAAAGTTTTAGTTGCGTTTAGTCTTTCGATATGGATAGGGCTGTTTTCGAACATTGTTTTGATACTGACTGGTATGGTTATGAATTGCTCACAAATAGCAATTACAGATATTTGGAAGATTGTCATTTCAAACTTTATTTCGCCTGTTTGTGTCCTTGTTGGAACCCTCCCTATTATCCTATGGTTTTCAAAAGCAAAGGGGAAGTATTTGTGGGGTGCCACATTATCATTGTTGCTTGGTGTATCAGGTGTTTTTGTTGCCAATGGAAGGGCTGTAAATTGGCACCCTATAACATACTGCTTTTCATTTATACAATGCGATTCAATATATACTACTGTGCTGAAGATACCATTTTCTTGCCTTGCAATAGTGCTTTATTTACTTCTGTCCGTCATTATTTATGTGTTCATGTATAGGAAGCAAGAATACCCTGTTTCATGAAGAAAATGCACTAGAGGAAACCATGCATATAAAAATGAAGTGATATGCAAGCAGGAATGGGGTGAATGAAATGGTAAATGTTTTAATGATTGAAGCAGATAAATCTCTCCTTCAAGATGTAGTGAAATATCTTTCTGATAATGTACAGTGTCAAGTTACAAAACTATCAGTGCCAGGAGAGCAAAGAAACATCCTCACCTTCCCCAACCTGGAAATCCACATCAACGAACAGGCCGTCTACCACAATGGCATTCTCGTCCCTCTCACCCACCATGAGTTCTTTACCTTACTCTATCTATCCCAACATCCCACCTGGGTTCTTAGTAAAGAGCAAATCTACGAAGCGGTCTGGAAAGCGGACCCGGAGCATTGCGGGGCGGCAGTGGCGAATGTGGTGTATTCGCTCAGACGCAAGATCGGAGATGGGTACATAGAAACGGTGATTGGAAGCGGATATAAGTTTGTGGGGTAAGTAGTAATTGTGCCGATGGCAATGAGCGTTTGTGCGCTGTTGCTGTCGGCACTTTTGTATCTATTGATGATGATCGAGTTGAGAAAACCCGATTTTAGAGGTAAAATAAGCTGTAGCGAATCTGTGTCCATAGGACAATGAAAGGTTCAAAAGAGAAACGCATGACTTTTCCTCAGTTGAAAATGACTGATTGAAATAAGAAACTGATAAAGGAGCAATACATTATGAAAAGAATTTTATTGGTTGAGGATGACTTAAGCCTGATAAATGGACTGTCCTTTGCTGTAAAAAAGCAGGGGTATCAGCTTGATGTTGCACACACCAGCAGTGAGGCAGACAGCTTATGGGAAGCAGGAAGATATGATCTGGTAATCCTGGATGTTACCCTGCCGGATGGTTCTGGATTTGATATATGCAGAAATATACGAAAGACTTCAAAAGTACCCATTATGTTTCTGACTGCTATGGATGAAGAAACGGATATTATCATGGGGCTTGATATCGGCGGG
>CABRZK010000073.1 GCA_902475415.1 uncultured Eubacterium sp. | reverse complement strand
TGAATGATGCGGTGTATGATCTGATCACGACAGAAGATGATTTTACCAGAGAACGTCTGCTTGCACAGGCGGAAAAATTTCAGGTCTGCCCTTTTGAAATGTCTCTGGATGCCTCTTTGTATGCGGACGTCATTATCTGTGATTATAATTATGTATTTGATCCAAACGTGTATCTGAAACGCTTTTTTTCTGAGGGAGAAAAGGGTGACTATATTTTTCTGGTGGATGAGGCACACAATCTGGTGGAACGGGGCCGTGAGATGTACAGTGCGGTTCTGGTAAAAGAAGAAATTCTGGCAATGAAAAAACTGGTACGTGGAAAAGACCGGAAGTTAGAATCTGCGCTGGAAAAATGTAACCGCCAGATGCTGGAGTGGAAACGGGAATGTGAAAAATACGTTGTCTATGAAAGTATTGGAGCCTTTGCGTTTTCCCTGATGCGTCTGATGTCGCTTCTGGATGTATTTCTGCAATCCAGAGGAGAAATGCCGGAGCGTAAGGAACTGACCGAATTTTATCTGAACCTGCGCCATTTTATGAATATGTTTGAACGGGTGGATGAAAATTATGTGCTGTATTCTGATTTTGATGAAGAGGGCAGATTCTGTCTGCATCTGTACTGTGTCAATCCTTCCGTCAATTTGCAGGAATGTCTGGAACGTGGCAATAGTACAATCTTTTTTTCGGCCACACTGCTTCCGGTTACATATTACAAAAACCTGCTCAGTTCGAAAAAAGACAATTATGCTGTATATGCGGATTCTGCTTTTCGGGAAGAACAGCGCCTGCTGTTTATTGGACGGGATGTCAGCAGTCTGTATACACGTCGGACCTTGGGAGAATTTCGCAGGATTGCATTGTACATCCAACAGATATTACGGGCAAAAAAAGGAAATTATCTGATTTTTTTCCCATCTTATCGATTTATGGAAGATGTCTATGAACAGTTCCTGTCCATCAACGAGAAGGAAGCTGACAGCATCATACAAAGCAGCAATATGAACGAAACAGAGCGGGAAGAATTTATGCAGGAATTTGCTAAAGAAAGAGACAGATCACTGGCAGCATTCTGTGTCCTTGGCGGTATCTTCTCAGAAGGAATTGATCTGAAAGAAGATCTGCTGATCGGTGTGCTGATCGTCGGCACCGGTCTGCCGCAGATCTGTACTCAGCGTGAAATCCTGAAAGAGTATTATCAGCAGGAAAACGGACAGGGTTTCGATTATGCTTATCAGTATCCGGGTATGAACAAAGTACTGCAGGCAGCAGGACGTGTCATCCGAACCGTATCCGACCGGGGAATTATCGGGTTATTAGATGAACGTTTCCTCAGAAATGATTACCGCAAATTGTTTCCGAGAGAATGGAGCCAGTACGAAGTACACACGCTGGAAACCCTGCCGGGGGCGTTGGAAAACTTCTGGAATTTACAGCGTTGGTAGTAAATCCAGAAATGCCTCTGTCGGAGCATTGACGGGAAGTGTCGGGTTGACAGACGCCACAATCTGTCTGGCTGGCATGGTTTCTCTTGTCTCGATAATTTCCAGATCCTCATTGCACTCCCGGACACAGTAATCCGGCACACAGGCGATGCCGAGCCCGATCCGTGCAAAATCTATGAGCAGATCGTTACTTGACAGCTCGATTTCAGGCATCAGTTCCAGTTGATGCTGCAAAAAGAGATTATGCAGGAACTCACAGGTAGTACAGTGACGCTCCAGTGTGATCAGTGGATATTCCGCAAGCTCCGACAGGCGAAGAACCTTGGATTTAATTGGAAAATACGTCGGATTTGCGACAAATACATCCCGGAATGCACAGACTGTTTTTCGTACATAAGACTGGTTCAGCCGGGTGTTTGGTGAATTGGTAATGATCAGGTCAACTTTTCCCTGCTCCAGCAGATCCAAGCAGTTCAAGGAAGTCGCATTGGTGACTTTGATCGGCACATTTGGATACTGCTGATGAAATTTCCGGAAATATGGAACCAGAAAATAGCGGCAGATGGTGTCACTGGCGCCGATGTGCAACTGACCAAGCCCCAGAGCCTGACTGTCAAACAGCTGATTTTCGCCGCGGCGAATCAGGTTCATGGCCGGTTCGATATGTTTTAATAACAGCTGTCCTGCCGGTGTCAGCTGTACTTTTTTTGTACTTCGGATAAAAAGTGGCTGTCCCAGTTTGCGTTCCAGCGTTTTGATGGACTGGCTGACGGCAGACTGGGAAATGTAGAGGTGCTTGCTGGCCTCGGAAAAACTCAGAGACTGTGCGACATAGAAAAAGACTTTATAAAGTTCATAATTAATATCCATACGATTTTATACTCCTTTTAGAAAACAATTTTAACATGCCAATTTACAGATATTTTTTTTATATTAGTATATAAAGAAGAATGCCGCATGTCAATTATAAATTAGTGAAACTTATATGTAGAATTAAATATATTAATTTTCCTAATTGAAGTGAGTACGGTATACTATGAGTATCACAATAGCACAAAACAGGTCTGTGCCATGCAAACAAGCTTAAGATGGAGGAACGATATGAGTAATGTACGCAGAGTCTATGTAGAGAAAAAAGAAGCGTATGCAGTAAAAGCAAAAGAGCTGCAGGAAGAAATCAAGAGCTATCTTGGAATTACTTCTGTCACAGGAGTACGTGTTCTGATCCGTTATGATGTGGAAAATATTTCTGATGCGACTTATCAGAGAGCACTGGTCAGTGTTTTCTCCGAGCCGCCTGTTGATGATATTTATGAAGAAACTTTTGAATTGAATGGAGCAAAAGCATTCAGCGTGGAATTTTTACCGGGACAGTTTGACCAGAGAGCAGATTCCGCTGTTCAGTGTGTAAAACTTCTGAATGAGAACGAGGAGCCGGTAATCCGTACCGCAACCACCTACGTGATTGAGGGTGATGTGACAGAGGAGCAGTTAGAGGCTATCAAACATCACTGCATCAACCCGGTGGATTCCAGAGAGACTGGTTTTGAAAAACCGGAGACACTGGTTCAGAACTTTGATGAGCCGGCAGATGTTATCGTCTTTGACGGTTTCCAGACCATGCCGGAGGCAGAGTTAAAAGAGTTATATGAGTCTTTGAACCTGGCTATGACATTCAAGGATTTTCAGCATATCCAGAATTATTTTGTAAAGGATGAGCATCGTGACCCGACCATGACAGAAATCCGTGTACTGGATACTTACTGGTCTGATCACTGCCGTCATACCACATTTTCTACCGAATTAAAGGATATTGTATTCGAAGACGGTGATTATCTGGAGCCGATCAAAGCTTCTTATGATAATTACAAAGAGACTTATGCAGAACTTTACAAAGATCGTGATGATAAATTTGTCTGCCTGATGGATCTTGCCCTGATGGCGATGAAAAAGCTGAAAAAAGAAGGAAAACTGGCTGATCAGGAAGAGTCTGATGAGATCAATGCCTGCAGTATTGTCGTTCCGCTGGAAGTAGATGGAAAGACAGAAGAGTGGCTGGTAAACTTCAAAAATGAGACACATAACCATCCGACAGAGATCGAGCCGTTTGGTGGTGCTGCAACTTGTCTGGGTGGAGCCATCTGTGATCCGCTGTCCGGACGTACTTATGTATATCAGGCAATGCGTATTACAGGTGCTGCCGATCCGACAGTTTCTGTCAAAGATACACTGGAAGGAAAACTTCCGCAGAAGAAAATTGTACGTTCTGCAGCAGCAGGATACAGTTCCTATGGTAACCAGATCGGTCTTGCAACCGGTTTTGTCAAAGAAGTATACCATCCAAATTATGTGGCAAAACGTATGGAGATTGGTGCAGTTCTCGGTGCTGCTCCGAGACGTGCAGTACAGCGACTGAATTCTGATCCGGGCGATATCATTATCCTGCTCGGTGGCCGTACCGGCCGTGACGGCTGTGGTGGAGCAACCGGTTCCTCCAAAGCACACACCACATCTTCTATCGATACTTGTGGTGCTGAGGTTCAGAAAGGTAATCCGCCGACAGAACGTAAAGTACAGAGATTATTCCGCAGAGAAGAAGTCAGTCATATCATCAAAAAATGTAACGATTTCGGTGCCGGCGGTGTATCCGTTGCCATCGGTGAGCTGGCAGATGGTCTGCGTGTAGAATTAGATAAAGTTCCGAAAAAATATGCCGGTCTGGATGGCACAGAGATTTCTATTTCTGAGTCTCAGGAGCGTATGGCGGTTGTTATTGCACCGGAAAACGTAGATCAGTTCCTTGCTTATGCAGCAGAAGAAAACCTGGAGGCAGTTCCGGTAGCAGTTGTTACAGAGGATCCGCGTCTGGTTCTGATTTGGAGAGGCAAAGAAATCGTAAATATTTCCCGTGCATTCCTGAATACAAACGGTGCACATCAGGAGACAGGTGTACAGGTTGAAATTCCAAGTAAAGCAGACAATTACCTGAATAAAATTGCGCTTGACAGTGTCGCTGCTGATCTGGAGAAAAATGATGTCAAAGCTGCCTGGGTTGATACCTTAAAAGACTTAAATGTATGCTCACAGAAAGGTCTGGTGGAAATGTTTGATGGTTCCATCGGAGCAGGAAGTGTATACATGCCATATGGTGGAAAATATCAGCTTACTGAGACACAGAGCATGGTTGCAAAAATCCCGGTTATGACTGGAAAATGCGATGCCGTTACCATGATGAGTTATGGTTTTGATCCGTATCTGTCAAGCTGGAGCCCATACCACGGTTCTGTTTACGCTGTATTAGAGTCTATCTCTAAAATCGTGGCAGCTGGTGGTGATTACAAAAAAATCCGTTTCACCTTCCAGGAGTACTTCCGCAGAATGAGCGAAGATCCAAAACGCTGGAGCCAGCCGTTTGCAGCATTACTTGGTGCATATCAGGCACAGATGAGCTTTGGATTACCGTCCATCGGTGGAAAAGATTCCATGTCCGGTACATTTAACGACATTGATGTACCGCCGACACTGGTTTCCTTTGCTGTAGATGTGGCAAAAGAGCAGGATATCGTGACACCGGAGTTAAAGACAGCAGGCGATAAACTGATGTACTTTACCATCAATCATGATGCATATGATCTGCCGGATTATGAGCAGGTTATGAAACTGTATGACGCAGTATACAGCCTGATTCAGGAGAAGAAACTGAAAGCTGTTTACGCACTGGATGCAAAAGGTCTGGTAGCAGCAGTCAGCAAAATGGCATTTGGTAACAAACTGGGTGCATCCATCCGTGGCTGCCTGAAACCGGAAGAAGCATTTGCACCGGGATTTGGTAATCTGGTAGCAGAAGTAGCACCGGAAGATACGGATGCAGTGAAAGCAGCCTTAGAAGCTGTCGGACTTCGTGCAAACGTATCCATCGTTGGTTCTGTTCTGGAAGAGCCGGTATTCCGTTACGGTGATGTGGAAATCGCCATGAATGATGCATTATCCGCATGGACCAATACACTGGAAAAAGTATATCCGACCAGAGCAACCACAGATAAAAAAGAGCTGGATGCAAAACTTTATACAACAAAAGAAATCTATGTATGCAAGAATAAAATTGCAAAACCGACTGTATTTATTCCGGTATTCCCGGGCACAAACTGCGAGTACGATTCTGCAAAAGCATTTGAACGCGCAGGTGCAAATGTAGTAACAAAAGTATTCAAAAACTTAAATGCACAGGATATCCGTGATTCCGTTGATGTATTTGCAAAATCCATCGATCAGGCGCAGATCATCATGTTCCCGGGTGGATTCTCAGCAGGTGATGAGCCGGAAGGAAGTGCAAAATTCTTTGCAACCGCATTCCGTAATGCAAAAATCAAAGAATCCGTAGAAAAACTCTTAAATGAGCGTGACGGACTCTGCCTTGGTATCTGTAACGGATTCCAGGCGCTGATCAAACTTGGTCTGGTACCTTACGGCGAGATCTGCGAGCAGAAAGCAGATTCCCCGACACTGACATATAACACCATCGGACGTCATATCTCCAAGATGGTTTACACAAAAGTGATGTCCAACAAATCCCCGTGGCTGGCACAGGCAGAGGTTGGCAAGATTTATACCAACCCGGCTTCTCATGGTGAAGGACGTTTCGTTGCCAATGATGAGTGGCTGCAGAAGCTGTTCGCAAACGGACAGGTGGCAACCTGCTATGTCAACGAAGCAGGCAATCCGACCATGGATGAAGAGTGGAATGTCAACGGTTCCTACATGGCAATTGAAGGAATCACAAGCCCGGACGGAAGAGTTCTTGGTAAAATGGCTCATTCCGAGCGCCGCGGTGACGGTGTGGCGATCAACATTTACGGTGAGCAGGATCTGAAGATCTTCGAATCCGGTGTAGCCTTCTTCCGTGATTAATATTGTACAGATTAAGAACTGCATATTGTGTAAAAAAAATGGAAAACGTTGTTTGAGGAAGTTTCGAAAAATAGATCTGTAGAAACAAGGTATTTCTGTAAGATATTTATTTTCGCAATCACTGCATAAATGAAAAAATAAGAAATAGAAGATTTGACAAACAGTCAGGTCTTCTATTTTTGTTTTATAAGATTGTTGATGTGTGAGAGTGTGATAACACACGTTTGCTTTTTTTGATAAAACTGGAAAATAAATCAGGTTACCTGCAAAAACCTGTCAGAATCAAATTGTTTTCGACACGGTTCGACAAAGAAAACAATCAGACATTGCTATACTGATGGCATATTCAGAATCAGAAAGACAGGGTGTGGTGACAAATGAGAAAAAGAAAGAGAATAATATGCCGTTTGATGGTGCTGATTGCTTTTAGCTGTTCTGTGACAATACTGGCAACGGGATGTTGTGCAGAGGAAAAACTGTCAGAACAAATCGAAGAGGAACGACCGCAGATTATTATAGGAAGTGACAATTATCCACCTTTTAATTCAGAAGATGCTAACGGAAAAGCAGCAGGAATTGATGTGGATCTGGCGAATGAAGCGTTTGAAAGAATGGGGTATAAAGCTACGTTTGTTTATATTGACTGGGAACAGAAAAAACAGCTGCTGGAAACAGGAAAGATTGACTGTATCTGGGGCAGTTTTTCCATTGACGGGAGAGAAAATCAGTATCGCTGGACAATTCCCTATATGTTCAGCTATCAGGTAATTGCGGTAAACAAAAACAGCGATATTTATAGTTTACAGGATCTGGAAGGAAAACGGGTAGCTGTTCAGTCTACGACAAAACCGGAAGAAATTTTTTCGTCACATTTGGACGGACGGATTCCGGAACTGGCAGAAGTATTTTCACTGCAAAACAGAGAACTTCTTTATCCGTTTCTGAGCAAAGGATATGCGGATGCAATCGCAGCGCATGAAACATCTATTTTGCAGTGTATGAAAGATTACAATCTGGAATATCGGATTCTTGATGAACCATTGCTTACGGTAGGACTTGGGGTTGCGTTTTCGAATTCAGATACCAGGGGAATAGAGAAAGAACTGTCAGAGGTGCTGGAAGACATGCGGGAAGACGGAACACTGGAGCAGATTATCGGAAAGTATCTGGAACATCCGGAACGTTATCTGGAGGTGGATGCAGATGAAAACTAATCGTTTGCTGTACATATTGGAAGTGTTTCTTGGAATTATTCTTATGGGTGGTGTTTTTGCAATCGCAATTCATGCAGATACGAAAGTTGCCCAGCACACACTGTCGAGTACAGTCAGCTATATCAAAGAACAATGCAACCAGTATGACCGCCTGAACCTTGCTTCGGAGACGAAAAGTGTGATGCGAATTATAGAGAGCGCTCATCAGATTGCATATGAACTGAGTAAAAATAAAGAAAAAAATGGCCGTCTGACACAAGATAAGCTGGAAAAATGGGCCAGAGACAGTTATGTGACCGGAGTACTGCTCCTGGACAAAAATGACAGTATTCAGGTAATGTACAATGATGAGCAAAATGGATTGGAAATTGACGAACTGGAGGAACACATCACATCAGATGCATTGTGTAATACGGCAGATTTTCCGGAGAAAACTTATGCGATACGCATCCATTGTAAGGATGGATCTTATGCAGATCTGGCTGCTGTAGGCAGGACAGATGAACAGGGGGTAATCGTTGCGTATTACCATACGACATTAAATTATACCAGTGCATATCAACTTTCACTGGATAGTTTGCTGACGGGCTACAATCTGGAACAGGATGGAACTATCGTAGTCAGCAGTGGAAAGGATATTATCGCATCCAATGATACAGCACTGATCGGGAAAAGCACAGATGAGATTCAGATTTTACGAAAAATCAAAGAATCCACAGACAGTGATAAAATGATTCTGGCAAAAAGTGAAACCGCTGCGTTGTCGTATAATTTTGGCCTGATGGAACATGGAAGAGACTACTATATCTACGCTTATTTGCCGGAAAGTGATATATTTGACAGCACGTTGCCAAGTGTACTGCTTTCTCTGATCATTTATGTGATTGTGCTTGTGATTATCCATATGGTCCGCTGGAAAATAGCACAAAACTACAGAGAAAAACAGTTACATATACAGTGGCAGTATAATGAGCAGCTGCAAAGTAAAAACGAACAGCTGAAAGTGGCGGTAGAACAGGCAGACCGTGCAAATGCGGCGAAAACGGGATTTTTATCCCGGATGAGTCATGATATCCGGACACCGTTGAATGGAATTATCGGACTTTTGGAAATCGGGGAAGCGCACCCGGACAATATAGAATTGCTGCATGAAAATCAGAAAAAAATGAAAATCTCAGCAAATCATCTGCTGTCTCTGATTAATGATATTTTACAAATGAGCAAGCTGGAGAGCGGAGAAGTGGTAATAAAGGAAGAGCCGATGAACTTGAAGCAACTGTCAGATGATGTACTGACGATCGTAGGGCAGCGGGCAGCAGAGGCAGGGGTGACACTGGAGTATGAAAAAGACGGGGAATGGGTCACCTGGAAAAATGTATACGGAAGCCCACTACATATTCGCCAGATTTTTCTAAATGTATACAGTAATTGTATTAAGTACAATCATATGGGTGGAAAAGTACAGACAAACTGCAGCTGCCTTGGTGTGAAGGATGGAATCGTGACATATCGCTGGAAAATTCATGACACAGGTATTGGCATGAGCAGCCAGTTTCTTCGACATATCTTTGATCCATTTGCTCAGGAACGGACAGATGCACGAAGTGTCCATCATGGTTCGGGACTTGGAATGGCAATTGTGAAAAACCTGATAGATAAAATGGATGGAAGTATTGAAGTGGAAAGCAAGGAAGGGATTGGGTCTACTTTTACGATTACTTTACCATTCCGGCTGGCAGAGTCAGAGAATGAAACAGAAGAAATTCCTGATATGACAGAAGAGAAACAAATGGCTGATATCGCGGGATTACATTTGCTTTTAGTGGAGGATAATGCTCTCAATGCAGAGATTGCAGAAACTTTATTGCGTGATCAGGGAGCGGAAATTACGGTAGTGGACGATGGACAGCAGGCAGTAGACATATTTGCCCAAAAGCCGGTTCATACGTTTGATGCAATTCTGATGGATGTGATGATGCCGGTTATGGATGGGCTGACAGCGACCGGTGTAATCCGAAGCATGCAACGTGCAGATGCGGCAGAGATACCGATTATTGCAATGACGGCGAATGCCTATGATGAAGATGTCAGCAAATGTATCGAAGCGGGAATGAATGCTCATCTGGCAAAACCGCTGCAGATGCAACTGGTAGTGCAGACGATAGCGGAATGCTGTAAATGAGAAAAAGGATTATTTTTGGATGTTAAAATATGCAAAAATAATCCTTCTTTTTTGGATGGATATGAATGAATATGAATGATTGTGAATATTGCATAAAAATAAAATGTTTTTTTGTGAATTACAATGATTGATTATGACTGATTTTGGAGATATAATACAGGCATAACAAGTGAGAAAAAAGTAACTACATCATTA
>CABRZK010000072.1 GCA_902475415.1 uncultured Eubacterium sp. | reverse complement strand
GGAGCCAATCCCCCATCTGATATAGTCTCCGGCAGGATTACAGAGGTGCGCAGTTGAAGTATGTCATGCAATTGCATGACGCGCACCTCGCAACAAGAATGCCGGAGCATTCTTGAATATTCAACATGGTATGCGAACTGGCAATAAATTCGAGTGATTGTTTGAGAGGAGAAGAACATGAAGATCGTTGTATGTATCAAACAGGTTCCGGGTACCAGTCAGGTAGAAATCGATCCGGAAACAGGTGTATTAAAACGTGATGGTGCAGCAGCCAAGATCAATCCGTATGATCTGTATGCGCTGGAGACTGCGATGCGTCTGAAAGAGCGTTGTGGAGGAACCGTAACGGCAGTTACCATGGGACCGCCACAGGCTGAGGCAATGATGAAAGAAGCTTATATGATGGGAGTAGATCAGGCATATGTATTTACAGATCGTACCTTTGCAGGGGCGGATGTATTGGCTACTTCTTATACATTGGCACAGGGTATCACATCCATCTGTGATTATGACATTATCATCTGTGGTAAACAGACCACCGATGGTGATACCGCACAGGTTGGTCCGGCCATGGCGGAATACCTGGGAATCCCGTGTGCAGCATGGGTGGGAGAAATTGCAGATGTAGATGATGCAAGCGTGACGGTTGGACAGGATTTTGTCAATGTCAGACAGCTGGCAAAAATGAAACTTCCTTGTCTGCTTACGGTAGAAAAAGACATTTATACGCCACGTCTTCCGTCTTATCGTCTGAAAGCAGCGACCAAAGACCGCAAGGTAGAGATGATCACATTTGCAGAATTCAAGGATCAGGATGTGACACATTACGGACTGAAAGGATCTGCTACTTCTGTAGAGCGTATTTTCCCACCGGAAAGTCATGATGGACAGATTTTCATGGATGGATCAGCAGAGCAGATTGCCGGTGATCTGGCCGATATTTTTGCGGAACGAAAATATATGTAGTATTTCAAAATGAGTGAATAGTGGAGAATATTCAATTATGAAATACATGGAAAAACAGCTGTAAGAATGATAGATAGACAATTCGGAGGAAAGACAGATGGCAACATTAAATTTTAATCAGGATCAGTGTATCCTCTGCGGACAGTGCGTGGAAAAATGTCCCTTTGGAGCACTGGAGATCAAAGATAATAAAATAGAAATCAATGCATCCTGCAAGATGTGTAAACTGTGTGTGAAGTCATGTCCGGTACAGGCAGTTTCACTGGTAGAGGATGAAGTGAAAAAGACCGTGGACAAAGATGCATGGAAAGGCATCATGGTATTTGTGGAGCAGGAAGAGAGCGGTATTCATCCGGTGGCATTTGAACTGATCGGAAAAGCCAGAGAGTTGGCAGCCAAGATCAATCATCCGGTATATGCGGTGCTGATCGGCGGAGAAAAGGCAAATGAACAGGCGCACACGTTACTGGAATACGGTGTGGATAAAGTATTTGTTTACGCAGATGAGAAATTAGCACATTTCCGTGGAGATGTGTACACTAATGTCATGGAAGATTGTATCAAAACGGTAAAACCAACGGTTGTCCTGGTGGGAGCAACTTCTCTGGGCCGTTCCCTGGCACCGGCCTGTGCGACACGTTTCCGCACCGGTCTGACTGCAGACTGTACCGTACTTGATATGAAAGAGAATACTGATCTGGTGCAGATTCGTCCGGCATTTGGCGGAAATATCATGGCACAGATTATCACGACAAATACGAGACCGCAGTTCGCAACCGTTCGTTATAAAGTCATGAATGTGGCAGAAAAGACAGCACCAAATGGTGAAGTTGTGAACTGTAAAGTGACAGATGAAATGCTGAAATCCGGTATGGAAGTGATCAGCACTGAGATTGTGGAAAAAACAAAAGGCATCGAAGAGGAAGACGTTCTGGTTGTTGCCGGTCGTGGTGTGAAAAAACAGGAAGATCTGGCGATGCTGCAGGAACTGGCAGATGCTCTGGGCGGACAGTTGGCAACCACACGTCCACTGGTAGAAAAAGGATGGAATGATGTGACAAAACAGATCGGACTTTCCGGACGTACTGTAAAACCGAAGCTGATTATCACCTGCGGTGTTTCTGGTGCGGTACAGTTTGCGGCAGGTATGGATGGCGCTGAGTGTATCGTAGCAATCAACACAGATAAAGAAGCACCGATTTTTAAAATTGCAAATTATTGTATCACAGAAGATCTGTACAGTGTCGTACCTGCTCTGACAGCGGCAGTACAGGCAAAACAGCAGTAAAGGGGGATGTCGAAAATGGAATATCAGGTAATTACACCGGAAGGTGTGGAATATTTAAAAAGTGTGACAGCCCCGGATCGTGTCTTTTACGGGGACGAGATTGAATATGATTACGCGCATGATGAGATGCCGGACTTTGGTACTCATGCACCGGATGTACTGGTGGAAGTATTAAGTACCGAGGAAGTGTCCAAAGTGATGCGCTATGCGTATGAGCACTGCATTCCGGTGACTCCGCGTGGAGCCGGAACCGGTCTGTCCGGTGGAGCAGTGCCGATTTACGGTGGTATTTTACTCTGTACGGAAAAAATGAACAAAATCCTGGAGTGGGATCTGGACACGATGACCGTTGTCATTGAGCCGGGTGTGCTGGTTATGGAGCTGGCAAACGCCGCTCAGGAAAAAGGTGTTTTCTATCCGCCGGAACCGGGCGAGAAAACCGCTTCCGTTGGAGGAAACGTCATGACAAATGCCGGTGGTATGAAAGCGGTAGGATATGGTGTGACGAGAAATTATGTGGTTTCCATGGAATGCGTTATGCCAAATGGTGACATCATGCAGTTTGGCAGTAATGTAGCGAAAAATACATCCGGATATGATATCAAAGATCTGGTAATCGGTTCCGAGGGAACCTTATGTATCGCAACAAAACTTCGCATGCGTGTGATTCCGCAACCGAAGGTATCCTACACCCTTCTGGTACCGTATCCGTCACTGGAGCAGTGCGTGGGAACCGTACCGAAATTCATTAATTCCGATCTGAATCCGACGGCCATCGAGTATATGCCAAAATCTCTGCTGGATGATGCGGCGCAATATTTGAACAAAATTATGCCGCATCGTACCGCAGATTCCTATCTGATTCTGATGTTTGACGGAAGCAGCGTGGAAGATGTGGAGCGCAGATGTGACGATGCTGCACAGATCTGTCTGGACAATGGTGCAGAGGATGTGTTCCTGTGCAATACTGACGAGCGAAAAGAAGCGGTATGGACGGTGCGTGGCGCAGCACTGGAGGCATTAAAAGCATCTACGACAGATATGGATGAGTGCGATATCGTTGTTCCGAGAAACCGAATTGCAGATTTTTCCAGATTCGCAGACACCAAGATGGAAGAGACCGGCATCCGCATCTCCATCCAGGGTCATGCCGGGGACGGAAACATGCACATTCAGCTGATGCGTGACGATATGGACAAAAAACTGTTCGAGGAGCGTTGCCCGAAGCTGATGGAAGAATTGTATGCGCAGGCGAAAACCATGGGTGGTCAGGTATCCGGCGAGCACGGAATCGGTCATGCCCGTGTCGGTGCACTGGAGACATTTATGGGACCGCAGATGATTGCATTGTATCAGGCAATCAAAAATGCCTTTGATGAAAAACATATTTTAAATCCGGGAAAAGTAATTCGATAGTACATGAAACAGGCAGGAAGTTTGATCAACTTCCTGCCTGTTTGTTTTGCAGATCAGAACTTGTCAAATCAACGTATAAAAAGTTTGCTGAATTTCAATACTTCAAAAGACATCAGAAGTCGCAGGCGCACATCGGGATCATCGAAATTCAGATGAAACTCTTCGGATATCTGTTTTACATGATAAATGACATTGTTGCGGTGCATGCCGAGTTTGTCTGCAACATCGGTTAACTTCCGGTCGCAGCGGAGATATTCATAAAGGATTTCCAGCTGTTGCCGGGATTTTTTGGTATCAGCATGTAACATTTGAAGAAGCGATGGTTCACAGAAGGAAAAACTTTTCTCTTTCTGCGGGGTACTGCCAATCAGGTACTTCAGCCAGTGATCCTCATAAAAACAGTACATGGTATCGTTCATGGAAAGGTTCATCTGATGCAAACTTTCCGCCTGCTGGTAGGCTTCTGCAAACTGTCCGATTGTTGTAAAAGGTTTACTGAAATAAAGCGTAATGCTGCGATCAGCAAAATCCTTTAAAATTGTATGCAACTGGTCACGGAGATAATCTCTGTAATCTGTTTCCCGGAATTTTGGAAGATGATACAAAATGACGATTCCACCGTGGTACGCAAAAATTCTGCAGTTGATCATGTTGTTGCGCAGCAGCTGGATAAAATAATTTTCCGAAGGCTTTTGCTTAATGTCGGAATGGAGGCATATTACGATGTAGTTGCCCTCATAATCCAGATCATTATAGTAAATTCGTTCTTTGATCTGCTCCGGTGGTGTTTCCGGATTATCCAGAAGATCCATCAGAAAATAATCGGTGACGGAACGGTTTTTCAGGAAATCCGCATGCTGTTTTTCCAGCAGATGCTCAATGCTGTTGCAGAAAATCTGGTAGAGTTCATTGATGTAGCTGCGCGGATATTCACTGGTGTAGAGCAAAATGCAGTAGACTGCCAGCTCGTTGCGGATATTGATGGCACGGGCAAAGTCTGCATGCATACGGAAATTGTCCGGTTCGCCGACTGCACTTCCGGTGTGGTCCATCTGTGCAAAAATCCGTTCTTTTTCAAAATATTTTACGGTCTCCAGATCCAGATATCCGTTTGCAATGGCAGTCTGAAAAATGCGGTCATCCAGTCCCGGGTACATGCGGGAATAGGCCAGCAGCTTCAGCGCCGGATCATAAACCAGGATTGGACAGGCAATCATTTCTTCGCTGATGTCGATAAATTCCTGAAAGTCAGCATTCCGGAAAATTGCAAAATCCAGCTGACGTCCCCATTCGATAAATTCGGCATAAACATTCTGAAGAGCATTAAATCCTTCGGCCAGTTCCATATCAGTCTGAATAAAAATAGCATTCTGACTCAAATCTCCAGAGTCAGGTGCCTCCGAGCCAAATACAATAAAAGAAAGATCGGTTTCTGCAATATCCGACGGATAGACATTGTCTGGTTTTACTTTACGGCAGTCTCTGGATATTTGTGCCGAATAGTAGAACTGATCTGTGACATACAGATAATCAGCAGACAGATTTTCCATATGTCTTGGTAAAAGCTGTATGCCAAACAGGGCATGATGCATTTGCGTATCCGTGATTTCCGAAAAAAGGTTTGCTTCTTTGTGTTGTGCAAAAAATCTGGTTAATACCATTTCCAATGTGACTTTCATTTGTATTCCCCCCGTACTTTCTTATTCTGATTGTATCAAAATTTGTAGGAAGTTACAAAAGTATTTGTAAAAAAACATAGCAAACTTGGATGTATTGGAAATGAAAACATCCTTTTTTATTTATATAATTTTCTCAACAAGGGACATGTATCACGGAAAATGCTTCAAGTATTGAATGGTTTGAAAATAGGAAGCGGATTTCGGGAGAACGTCAGAGAGCGAAAGGAGAAGGTTGGTATGAACAGAGTATGTGAGATTTTAAATATCGAAAAACCGGTTATTCAGGGACCGATGGCCTGGATTTCCACAGCACCGCTGGTTGCGGCAGTATCAAATGCAGGCGGACTTGGCGTGTTGGGCGTTGGATTTGCACCGGAACCATTTATCAGAGAGCAGATTGCAGAGACAAGAAAGCTGACAGATAAACCGTTCGGAATGAATGTTATCATGATTCCACCAAATTTGGAACATGTGACAAAAATTGTTCTGGATGAGAAACCACCAGTGATGTATGCAGATACCATCGCAGGTCTGGATCTGGAACTTTGTAAAAAATATTTTGATATCTGGCACAGTGTTGGCTGCAAGATCGTTGTAAAAGCATCTTTTATTGATGATGCAAGAATTGCAGCAGAGGCAGGCGCAGATGTCATGATCGTAAAAGGCTGGGAAGGCGGCGGACACGTTACTTTTGAGGCAACCACAGTTCTGGTTCCACAGGCAGTAGACCTGTTGGATATTCCGGTTGTTGCCAGCGGCGGTATTGCAGATGGCCGTGGTGTAGCTGCAGGAATTGCCATGGGAGCAGAAGGTTTTGAGATGGGAACTGCATTTATGGCTGCAGCAGAGACAACCGTGCATCCAAATGTAAAGAAAGAAGTGCTGGCTGCCGGAGATATGTCTACTGTCATTACCGGATACTGCACCGATGAGCCTTGCCGTCAGATCAAAAACAAACTGGCGGACGAGATGATCGATATTGAAGATAACAATACAAAGGAAAAAGCAGCAGAACTGCTTCGCCCGGTTGCAGAAAGCTCTCTGAGAAAAGCAATGGCAGAAGGCGATATGGTTGGCGGTGCTGTCATGGCAGGTCAGATCGTACCGTTAGTCACAGAAGAAAAACCGGCATTACAGATTATCGATGATGCAATCGCAGGTGCAAAAGAGATTTTAAGCCATATGGCAGAGTTCGAATTTTAATACTTCAGAAAATACCGAAAGCCAAATTTACCTCATAAAATGAGATCCCTGAAGTGTGAAAAATAGAGACAATGAAAATGGAGGAGGTTTCCTATGGAACAGATGGCAAAAAAACGAGTTCCGGTAACGGAAGAGGAAAAACAGAAAAGCTACTATAAATATTTCGAGCAGGATATGGCGCAGCCGGCTCCGGAAGCATATGCAAAAATGCTGAACGGACCGCTTCGCCCGGATCAGGTACTGCAGTTCAAAGACAGAAATCGTCTGTTTGAGCCGGGATATCTGGAGGCAGAGGCAGGCTGGTGTATTCTGCCGGATGGAACCGGATATCTGGCGAACCTGACAAAGATGCCGGGAGTAACACCGGAGATGTTTGACTGGTTCTTTGCATGGCATGGACTTGACAACCTGCGTTATAAAATCTGGAATCCGGAAGATCATTACAAGGCAGAAACACAGAACCGTGTACGTGCGTTAGATCCGGATCTGACCTATCAGGAAAAATTATGGGATACCACACATGAAATTACCGAAGATACCGGAATGGGACCGGATCAGATTGTAATCAACTTTAAATACCCGGGAGACTGTGGATTCAAGGCAGAACTGATCGGTACCGATGCCTGTGCGACCTTAGTCTGTGGAAAAGGATACGGAAAAGGTCAGCCACCATTTGCTGTCCCGCCAACATTTATGACACATTTTGTACGTGAGATCGAGGGCGGTATCGAGCTTCGTTCCCGTTTCTGGATGGGCTGGAATTATGTAAACGGAAAAGATGTGAAAGTGCTTCCGGACGGTATGCGTTACCCGGATATGGCAGCCATGTCACTGGCTTTACATAACGTAAAAGAGTTTACAAATCTGGCAGCAATCCTTCCGTCCCTGTATGCGGAAGAGAAAGATAACTGGAGGTAGAAGCGATGATTTATACAAACCATAAAATCGAATTTGATGAAAGCAAATGTGTTGGATGCCAGATTTGCTACAAAGCCTGTTTTGTAGATGTCATTCGCTGGGATGCAGAAAAAAGACGTCCGATTTTCAAATATGTGGAAGACTGCGAACACTGTAACTATTGTGAAGTAAAATGTGCCAAAGGTGCGATCAAGGTAATCCCTGACTATGCAAGCCAGAGTTTCCGCCAAACCTTTGACTGTTACGCAAAAAAACAGACCGAAGCATAATATGATATCTGCCCGGGGCTTTTGTCAGAAATAATTTTATCAGAAAAGCATTTGGGTATGTATCTGAGAGAGGAGAGCATAATGGAAAAACAGGAAATCAAACAGGAAAAAATGTCTGCTGACGTGTTGATCATCGGTGGCGGAATTGCCGGTCTGACAGCAGCAATCAGTGTAAAAGAAGAAAATCCGGACATCAGTGTCCTGGTAGTAGAAAAACAGACATCAGGATATTCCGGAAAAGCAAATAAAGGTGGCGGTGTATTACAGTATTTGGATCTGGAGAAAACCACACCGGAGATATTTAACGAATATCATGCAAATGCTGTTGGCGGTTATCTGGCCAACCAGAATTTACTGAAAAAATATGTGGCTATGAATAATGAGCTTCTGGACAAGATGGAATCCTGGGGTGTCAATATCCCAAAAAAACGTATTCCGACCGGTCCGATGACTTATATGATCGGTGTAGATCTGGATCTGACACTGAAAATGCGAGCAACTGCCACAAAACTGGGCGTAAAATTTATTGATAAAACAACCATTTCTGACCTTCTGACCAGAGATGGACAGATCGTAGGTGCTGTCGGATACAGCATTATTGACGGTACTTTCTATGTATTTGAAGGAAAATCCGTTATCCTCTGCACCGGAAGTCAGAACTACCGTGTGGCTCCGATGTGGAGTAACGGACGTGGTGACGGTATCGCAGCAGCTTACCGTGCCGGCGCACAGATGCGGAATCCGGAGTTTGGTAACTTTGCACAGCTTTACCGTGTACACAGCAACCGTGAGTGTGTATTTGGTGAGAACGTCATGTATGACGCTTATGGTGAAAATATTACAAAGAACTTCCGTCGTTTCCCGGAAGCAGATATCAGTTCCAGTGCTGTAGCAGAGTGGTACAATACCATGGCATCCGGCAGAGGTCCGGTTTACCTGCATCCGATGGAGAGCGAGACAACCAAAAATGATACGATGATGTTCTACATCTGGGATCGTCCTTATGGTCTTCCATTTTGGAAAATCGATTTCGAAAAAGGTTCTTCCGTAGATGGTTTCGAAGGAGATGAGAAATGGGAAGTAGAGCCTGGATTTGTCGGTGAGCAGTCTCCGGTCAAAGTAGATGAGCAGATGGCTACTACCATTCCTGGAATGTATGCAGCAGGAGATGTATGTTACGATGGTTCCTGTGCGCCTGGCGCAGTACCGGCACCTCCAGGACGTAACCGTGGTTCAGGAATCCTGAACGCAGTATTTGCAGGAGTTGTCAGTGGTCAGCAGGCAGCAGCTTATGCAGCAGATCATGCACAGCAGCCAATTGATGACGCCCAGGTAGCACAGTTGAAAGAAGATGCATTTGCACCGTTATTTCGTGAAGAAGGTGTAAAAGCAAAAGAAGTCATTGATAAAATCCAGCAGCTTGTCTGCCCGGTTGAAAACAGTGTATACATGAGTCAGCACCGTCTGGATGTATGCTTGCGCAAACTGGCACAGATCAAACCAATGGTTGCACAGTTAAAAGCAGAAGATTTCCACGATCTGCTTTCCTGCCACGAGGCAGAGGCAATGGTTCTTTCCGCAGAAATGCAGTTCAAAGGTGCATCCATGCGAAAAGAATCCAGAGGATGGTTCCTGCGTGAGGATTATCCGCAGATGGATAATGAAAACTGGCTGAAATGGATTGTATGTGAGAACGACAACGGAGCAATGAAATTCTCCACAGAGGATGTGCCGATTGAGACATATCAGGTACAGCCACCGAGATTTCACTAAAAATAATTTTACTGAGAATGGGATGTTATAAAAGAAGGTAAGCCAAATATTAGTACAGCGTTTCATATAAAAAGTCAAGATATTAGGATAGGTAGAAAAACCGTCATATTTGTCGATAGACAGATGTGGCGGTTTTTGAAATATCACAGATTCTTTTCTTGGAAGGATATTTTTTTGCAACCAACCCGTGAGTTATGACAATATAAGGATGTAAGGGTAATTAAGATTACTCAGGAAAAACTACAGGTGCAGGATGCCGTAAACTGATTGCCGGAAAAACTACGGGTGGTGGTACTTTTGTATTACATGGAAAATTTGAAAGTTGCAGAAATTGCAGAGCAGTTGCATGAATCCGTCAGCAGTATAAAAAGTAAGCTGATGCGTGCGCGGAAATATCTCAAAAAGGAATTGGAGGATTCTGTTTTATGAAAAATCTGGATGACGTATTAAAGAAATCCCTTACTCCGGTTCAAGTCGAACGCACGTGAGACTTGGTGCGTGATTCTGGTCAGCGA